>NZ_DAOLGP010000057.1:0-14805 GCF_035329545.1 Candidatus Neomicrothrix sp. | reverse complement strand
GTGGGCGCTGAGGGACTCGAACCCCCGACCCCCTCCTTGTAAGGGAGGTGCTCTAACCAGCTGAGCTAAGCGCCCGGGGGCGCAGAGCGTAGCGCCTGGTCAGTCGGTGGCCACCGACGCCCGCCACGTCGCCACTGCGGTCGAGGCCACCCGGTGCCACTGCTCGGGAAGCCGCCCGGCCGCGTGTAAACGCTCCAGGGCCATGGCCGTCTCCATCTGGATCGAAGGAAAGTCGTCGGGTGTCACCCACCGCAGCGCATCGATCTCCACCGAGGCCGGCTTGGGCTCGATCGACCGGTCGGCCGGACGAGCGAGAAAAACGATGTCGATCCGACGCGGCTCCGGGTCGAGCACCACCTCGGGCTCGCCCTGCACCACGACGGCCATGGCCACCTCTTCGCTCACCTCGCGCAGCATTGCCCCCAGCGGCACTTCGCCGCGTTGCATCAGGCCGCCGGGCAGCCCCCAGCGTCCCCGGTAGACTTGGCGGACCAACAACATTCGGTCATCAACGTCGAGCACCACCGCGATCGCCCCGGCGGTGAACGTGGGCGACAACGAACGCACCACCAACCGGCGGGCCGGTGTCGGCAACAGGCGGAAAGCGCCCAACGCCAGGCGGTGCAGGGCGGTCAGCATCGACTCAGGCTACAGCCGGTCGGTCCAGTGCACCGACGTTTGCCACCAGCCCGAACTCTGCGCACGGCGCCGGGCCTCGGCGGCGGCGGCCTGGCTTCTGGCAGCGATCGGCTGGCGGCGCTCGGGAGGCGAGATCGCCACGATCGAGCGGTCCTGGGCGTCGAGCATCACCCCTCCCACCTCGGTGAGGATGAGCAGCCCGCCGAGAAAGTCCCACTGGGCGTTGCCCGTCGTCGTCGCGTCCAGGTACACGTCGAGACCACCGTCGGCGACCGCGCAGACGTCGAGCGCCGCCGCCCCAAAGCTCCGGAACTGCTTCCAGCCCAGGTGGGAGACCGGCGTGCCGTTGATCGCCGCCATCGAGTCGTCGACCGACGGCGCTTCGATCGGTGCCAGTCGTCGGCCGTCGCGCTCCGCACCGCCGCCGCGTACCGCGGTGTAGGTGGTGCCGATCGCCTGGTTGCGAACCAAGGAGACCCACGGCCCCTCAGCATCGAGGATGCAGGCTGACGTCGCCCACCAGGGCAACCCGCGAGAGGCGTTGGTCGAGCCGTCGACCGGGTCGAGCACCACCTGCAGCGGTCGCTCCGGGTGGTGGTGGCCCGACTCTTCGGACAACACCCCCAGCCCGGCGGCGGTCAGGCTGGCCACCGCCCCTCCGTCTGCCGCCAGGTCCAGCGCGTACTGGCCGGACCGGTTGCTGCGGGCACGGCGGTCGTCGACCTCGGCCACCGCTCTACGGATACCGATGGCCACCCTGTCCAACAGCTCGAGGGCATCCTCGGGGTGCAGGCTGGTCGAGGTTGGTTCGTTCATCTGGGAGGCCACGTCGAGGCTGCCGAGCGGGTGGGGTCGGGCATCGGTCCATCCTGCCCGCTGGGGGCACAGCGTGCGAGGTGAGCGCCTGGGCGGACGGGTTCGGTGCACCGGAGAGGAGGCCCCATGGCGCCGGAGTGCCATTCCGTGAGAGCATCGGGTGTCCACGCCCAAGCACCACGAGTTACTCAGCCTGAAAGGACCCTCGGTGGCCGTCATCGACCTCGCCGGGTACATCGCCGGCTTGAAAGACCAGGCCGTCGAGCACGGCTTTCACGTTCACGATGAGCGTCACTTCGTCGAGACCTACTCCATGCGACAGGCCTGGGAGGTCGATCTGCACCCGGAGGCAGCGTGCGGCGGCCCGCTCGACCTTCACCTGGCCGTCGAACTCGACCCGCGCGTGCTGCTGGCATTCGAGGACCACATCATGGAGCTTCGGGAGGCCGAGGAGCCGGAGGACCGCTTCAAGATCCCGCTGATCTTCACGTGGTCGCTGCCACCCTTGCCGTCGGGCCCCGACCTGCTGGTGTTGGCCACCGACCTGGCCGGAGTGGGCGGCCCCGACCTGCCGATCGAGGTGTCGGCGCTCGACACCTACGCCTCGGTCACCGACCCCGCCGAGCGCAGCCTGACGATCGTGGCCCGGGTGGAGGTGTCGCTCAGCGAGGTCTTCATGGGCACCGAGAACCTGTCCGACGAGCTGGAGAAATGCGGCGTGGTGAGCGAATTTCTCTTGGACCGCGCCCCCGCCTGGCTCGAGGACTGAGCATGGAACGCACCTTTCGCGGCATCAGTGTCGTCGGCGAGCGGATCCTCTACCGCGACGCCGATCACGCCCTCCTCGGCGCCCGCGCCTCGGTGAAGACCCCGGCGGCGCTGCGCCGTGACGTGTCGGCCGGCCGTCTGGTCCTCGACGAAGCCGACCTCGAGCTGATGGACCACCGAGGCGCCGCCAAAGGCCTCTTCCTGGTCATCGTCGGCGAGGCGTTCGTCATGGTGGTGCCGGTGCCGATCAGAAAGGGCTCGGACGCCCGCACGTTTGCCTCGCGTCTCAACACCGCCGCCAACCGCCTGGCGCTGGCCGACGACGAACCCCCGGTCAGCGAAGTCTCGACCATGGCCGAGCGGTACAGCGCCGGTTCGAGCGCCGGATCGAAGGTATCGGCGCCGAGGTTCGACGGTGCCGAGAGCACCATTGCGGTCGTCTCCCACAAGCCGATGGAGACCAGCAACATGGTGGCGAGCACCCCGAGGTCGACGAGCACGCCACGGGCGGCAACCACCGCCACGGCCGCAGGGTGGTTTACCGACCCGACCGGCCGATTTACCTACCGGTACTGGGATGGACAGTCCTGGACCGAACACGTCGACCGTAACGGTATGAGAAGCCGGGACCCGATCGTGCGACGCCCATCGGGAGCGGGCGCCGGGGTGAACCTGAGCGAAACGATCGCCTCGATGTTCGGAGCCCAGCCACCGCGCTGAGCAATCCGCCCCAGCCTCCGTCGGCCGGACTACCGTGACCTCGTCGTCAGCGCTGTGGCCGTCGGCAGAGAACGAGGGAGACATGTCGATGTTCGACCCCAAGGCGCTCGCCGCCGAAATCATTGGAACGTTCTGGTTGGTCTTGGGCGGCTGTGGTGCCGCCGTGCTGGCAGCCGACTTTGGCACCGGCGCGAACGGAACCAGCCTGGGCATCGGATTTCTAGGCGTGGCATTCGCCTTCGGTTTTGCCGTGCTGACCGGGGCCTACGCTGTCGGGCACGTGTCCGGCGGCCACTTCAACCCGGCGGTGACGATCGGCCTGGTGGTCGGTGGCCGCTTCGAAGCGGTGAAGGCCATCGGCTACGTGATCGCCCAGGTCATCGGCGCAACGATCGCCGCCGGAACGATCTACCTGATCGCCTCCGGGAAGGCCGGCTGGGAGATCGGCGACGGGGCGGGCGCCTTCGCCTCCAACGGCTACGGCGACCTGTCGCCCGGCGGTTACTCCCTTGCCTCTGCCTTTCTGGTCGAGGTCGTGCTGACCGCGGTGTTCCTCATCGTCATCCTGGGCGCAACGGCCAAGCGCGCCGCCGCCGGCATGGGCGGGTTGGCCATCGGCTTGAGCCTCACGCTCATCCACCTGATCTCGATTCCGGTGACCAACACCTCGGTCAACCCGGCCCGCTCCACCTCGCAGGCGATCTTCGCCGGGACCGAGCAGCTGGGCCAGCTGTGGATGTTCTGGGTGGCCCCGATCCTCGGCGCCGCCATCGGCGCGCTGATCCATCGCTACTTCGTCGGCGACCGCGAGGACGTGATCGTGCCGACGATCGCCGGGGAGCCGGCCGCCCGCTAACCCTCGAAGGTCCCGGGTAGGTGCCCTACAGCACCTACCCGGACCCCTCAAGCACCTCTAGTTAGTAGCGAACCTGATCACACAGGCCGCGGTGTCCGGTGGCGACGTAGCAACCCGATCCCGACCAGCCGGTCGATGGCCCCTGGTTCAAGGCCGCACGGCTGGTGTAGGTGACGCCCCGGAACACCGACCCGGGACCCTCCATGTCGCCAAACTCCACGCAACGCGAGGTGGCCGTCTTGGAGTAGCTCCAGGCCCTCGGCCCGTAGCCCGCCGCCGATGGGCGACGGAAGTCGACGTTCACCGTCTGGCCTGGGAGGTTGTTGGCGCACACCTGGAGCCGCACCTCTTGGCCGTTGGACGTCACGTACAACCTCGAGGACGCATTGCCCTCAAAGGTCGTAGGCCGCGCTGGTGGCGGGGTCGAACACCCGTTGGTCGACTTATACGTCCCCGAATAGCTGATCCCACGTCCGTCGATCGCCACGGGCTGACGAACACCGTTGTACAGCTGGGCGTAGTGCAAGTGGGGCGCCGTGGCATTACCGACCATCCCGACTTTGCCGATCTCGGTCCCGGCTCCCACACGCTGGCCGTTGAGATTCGACGGAATGTTCGTCATGTGGGCATAGAAGGTCTTCCACCCTCCGCCGTGATCGATGACAACCTCGCCGTTGGCTGTATTGCCGCGACGAAAAGTTCCGGCCGCACTGGCCAGCACGGGGTACCCGCGGTCTTCACCGGAGCGATTCCAATCGACGGAGTTGGAACTGTGGCCGCGATAGGTCGAGGCTTTCCATGTCTCGCCGCATCGGAAGGGCAGTTTGAAGCTGGTGGCGGCGCCTGCCGGGCTTGCCCCGGAGAGGACTGCACCGGCAGTGAGCGTTGCCAGGAGGGCTACGACGGTCAATGACCGGGTCACCCTGGCGCGTGCGAGTTGTCTCATCTATTTCTCCGTTCAGCTCGTTCCGGTCCGTCGTGGACCGTTGAAGAGGCAACGGTTGCATTCGTTCACCGCCTTGAGAAGGCTGCGGAGCTGCCTACAGGCCGGTTTGCTGCTTTTTGCGGCCTCCAGGCTGCCTCAGGGCGGTCCGTCAGCCTCTCATGCAGGGGCCAGCGAGCAGTCCGCCACCCCGGCAAGCTCCAGTTGGGCGATGGCATAGCCCGGCACTGCATCGTCGGCAACCGCCCCTTGGCCCCCGAGACACTCCCCAACCCGATCGGAACGGATCGACCACCTACGGTCGGCGCTGTCGACCCACCATCCAATTCCTGAGGGTTGCTCGACGATGGCATCCACCCGTTGAGAGCGAGGAGGCAGCGCTTGTTTTGCGCTCGCATCCGGGACCGCTACCCACGTGACCTCAGTGCCCTTCAACTCGACGTATCCGCCAGCAAAATCTTGGCGGCTGGTGGTCATTCCGCTCGAAAACGGTGCGCCGAGGACGTCCGCGTGGTCGTGCCAGAGCTGATCGACCTGGGGGTGTACCAAGAAGTAGAGGCCGTGAGCCTCTTCCGAAGCGATTGTCAGACCGCCGTCGAGGCTGAGTTCGGCCAAGTCGGTTGCCCCCCGCCACGACGACGGCAAACCGAAGCCATCAAACCCCATACCCGCCTCGGCGACGATCCGGTAACGCTTCCAAGCAGTCCATGGAACAGCTAAAAACCGCCCGTCGGGCCGCTCGAGCGCAACCCACGAGCTGCCGGCACTCTCGCCGGCAACGCGCTGGAAGGTCATGCCATCGAACCCGTCCACGTCGTCGATCGGACAGCCTTGGCCGGCTTGCGCCTCATCCAGAGCCTCGCGAAACCGGGTCATGAGGAATCCGCTGCCGGTACCCAGCGTCCGACGACATTTGTCTTGGCGCTGGGCGCCTCTAGACGGGCCTGCGTCTGCGGTCGGATCACCGTCGGTCTGGCTCGCAACGATCCAAACCACCGACCCTGCCAGTGCCAGGCTGGCCGTCAAGAGCAGCACCAAAACCGCTGCGCCGCGGTCGCGACCAGCAGGGGGCGCCGACCGGTCGAGACTGGGTGGCGTCGATTGCGCCTGGGACCCCGGCCTGCTCTCATTCGGCTCGCAGGGAATCCGCTCAGCGTCGTCCGAGTCGCCGGGGCCATCGGCATCAACCGAAAGCGCTCCTGCGATCGCCGCCAGAACCAGCGACTCGGTCGACGGCTTCGACCGATCTGACGGACCGGAACGGAAGTAGTTGCCACTTTGCCCAAAAGAGCGGGCGGCGCTGATGCGTCGATCGGTCAGCGTTGGCGCGATTCGGCTGCCAAACGGCATCGGCACCAGCTCCCGCGCTGCGTGTCGAGTGCGCGGGTCCTCGATGCTTGCAATGGATTCCAGGATCAATTCGGGCACCGGCGAACCCGAGCGGTCGGCCAACCTGCTCAGCTCCGGCAGCTCGAGCCGATCCAAGTTCGAGCGATGTCGCGCTCGGAGCACGGCCGCCAGCTCCGAAACGAGGGACTGAGACTGAGGTTCGACCACACAACTGTGATACTTGGTTCAGTGTTTGGTCCGCAACACGGTGCCGGTCGATCTCGGCCGCACGCCATCTCAGGAACGCCGGGCCGCCAGCTCGAACCGGCCGAAGAGGGCGGTCACCCCGGCCGTCGACATGAGCGAAGCCGCCAGCCATGCCGGCCGGACATGTGCCAGCACAGGATGGTCATGGCGAAGGCGTTCACGGTGACGACCACCTTCCACACGCTGCGCCGGGCCGCCAGGCGACGGAGCCCCGGGGCGACCAGACCGAGCAGGCCGGCCTGAAACACGCCGGTGAACGCTATGGCCGCCGTGGTGGGCAACAGGTTGGAACTTCCGCCTGGGGTGGCCACCATCGACGCGTCATAGGGACCGAAGACCACCGCCAGCACGATCAGCACCAGGCCCAACACGGTCACGGCGGCGGCGCAGAGGCGATCCGACGACAGGTCGCTGTGGACATACAGCACGCCGATCTGATGGACGAACAGCCACACCAGCGGCGTGGTCACCACGCCGACCCATGCCAGGTCGCCACCCAGGCGCAGTGCCTCGAGCGCTGCGATGACGCCCAGCAGGCCGACGACCACGCCCATCCCGAAGCGCTGATGAAGCCCCAGCATCAGCGGCGCTGCGGCACACGCCAGGCCGAACATGCCAACGAACCACAGCGGCACGAAGGCGATGAACGCCCAACGAAAGGCGCTGATCCGGGTGGGATCGAGCGCAAAGGTGACGGCATCGACCGCCAGCCAGGCCCCGACGCCGGGAGCCGTCCCAGCTGCGGGTGGGGCGCCCCCAGGGCACGCTCCCGGCGAACCGACCCGCCACTGTGGGCGATCAACGCTGCAAAAACCATCACGCTCGGTGTTATCGTGCCGACATGGCGGCACGGCGAGGACACCAAGGCGGCATGCACAACAGCGCACCCCCAGCGGGACGACGCGTCGCTGACGAGCTGGGAGACGAGGCCCATTCCTTCGGTGCCCTCCACGGATCGGCGCGGGGGTCCCGCAACGTTCAGGGGCGCCTGGATGCGATGGCCTCCTTGGCTCCGTTGTCGGGAGAGCGCCTGCTGGATGTGGGATGCGCGACCGGTGAGTACACCGACGCCATGGCGCCGACCTTCACACACGTCGACGCCATCGATGTCGAAATCGACCGCCTGGCCCTGTACACCCAGGACCACCCCGACAACGTCTCCGTGCACACCCAGTCGGTGACGTCGCTCGAGTTCGCCGATGACACCTTCGACGTGGTCACCATGATCGAGGTGCTGGAACACCTACCCGATGTGGCCGGTGCGCTGGCCGAGATCAGGCGGGTACTCCGCCCCGGCGGTCGCCTGCTGTTGACCACCCCCAACCGCTGGTGGCCCTTCGAACAGCACGGCATCCCCATCCGAGGCCGACGCCTGCCGGGGCCGACCATGCCGGGCCTCACCTGGGTGAGGCCCCTGCACCGTCGGCTGTGTCGCACCGCCACCTTCACCCGATCCGAGCTGGCGACCCTCGGTGAGACGGCCGACCTTCGGCTGACCGGGGTGACCTACATGATGCCGCCGCTCGACTCGTTGCCCGAGGGTCACGCCCTCCACCGCATGACCGAACGGGCCGAGGCCTCCCCACTGCGTTCGCTCAGCCAGACCCTCGTCGCCTGCCTCGAAGCCGACTGAGCGCGTCTCGTCGGCCTTCCCGGTGGGCCTGGTGGGGATCGAACCCACGACCGAAGGATTATGAGTCCTCTGCTCTCACCACTGAGCTACAGGCCCTGCGGCGGGCATGGTAGCTGGAAGGGCAGGAGACGTCGGTCTGCGGCGCCGCCGGTGCTTGCATCAGAGCATCGGGATGGGCTTGACTGGCCTCGATCACACGAGGTCAGGGAAAGCCGGTCGAAGTCCGGCGCTGACCCGCAGCCGTAGGTGGGGTTCGCCCCGCAAGTCGGAATGCCTGCCCCCGTGCGCTCCCCATTCACCGTCGAGGACATGCGGTTTGGAGCGGGAACCCCTCCCGCCCTGTCGTGTCCGGGAGAGGCCCCATGTCATCCGTTACCCATAACCCCGAACGCTCCACGCGACTCCCGGCCGCCATGGCCGTCGTCGCAGCGGTGCTGCTGACGATCAGCCTGATCAGCCCGGCCGCTGCGGCCCCACCAAGCAACCCCAACCAGTCGGCGGCCAGTTGGCTTGGCGCGCAGGTCAACACCGACGGAGCGCTCGAGGGCTTCACCCCCGGCGTGGCCGACTACGGCACGACGCTTCAGGGCATCATCGGGCTGGCCGCCGCCGGCGCCGAAGGACCGACCGCTCAGCGGATGCTCGACGCGGTCAACGGCGACATCGACACCGCCGTCGCCCCGTTTGGCGACGACGACCCCGGCCGACTGTCACTGTCCATCCTGGCCAACGTCGCCCTCGGCGCGGATCCGACCAACGCTGGCGGGACCGACCTGGTCGCACGCCTCCAGGCCACCCAGCGAGTAGCGGCGCCCGACATCGGCCTCTATGGCACCGGCGACCCCACCTACGACGGTGCGTTCCGCCAAGGGCTTTCGTTGCTCGCGCTCGCTTCGCTGGACATCGATGATCCCGCCGGCGAGGCCTGGTTGACCGATCAGCAGTGCAACACCGGCTCCTGGGTGGCCTACCGCTCCGACACCGCCGTGCCCTGCCCCGCCGTCGACGCCGCCAACTTCTCCGGTCCCGACACCAACTCCACCGCGTTGGCCCTCCTGGGCCTGACCGCCCAGGGTGTGACCCCCGATCAGGACGCCCAAGCCTGGCTCACCGGCGTTCGGACGGCGTCGGGCGGGTGGCCGTACTTCGGCGATGCCTCCGAGCCGGCCGACGCCAGCTCCAGCGCATTGGTGCTCACCGCACTGCGGACCGCTACCGGCACGACCGACACCGATGGCCTGGCTGCCCTGCGCACCTTCCAGATCCCGTGTGAGGCCAAAGACCCCGCCGATATTGGTGGGCTGTTCTTCCAGGCACAGGGCGACGGCAGCGAACTGCCCGACAATTTCTCGACCGCCCAAGGCCTGTGGGGCCTGAGCGAGGTTGAGTTCCCGGTGATCGATGCCGAGCTGGCCGATCCCGTCGCCCCCGACTGCACCGTGCCACCCACGACGCCCACGACGCCGTCAACGACGCCTGGCTCGACCGCCGCCGTCGTCCCCCCGACCAGCGCGGTGACCCCGACGTCGGACGTGACCATTCCCGTCGAGAGCACGACTCCGCCGCCGAGCGGGGATGAGGCCCCGTCCGACCTGGCCGTCCCGGTGTCCGGTCCAGCCGCAGAGGCGGTGCCCACGCCGGCAGCCGCTCCCTACGCCGCCGCCGGGCCGGCCCCGCCCCTCCAGACGGTCACCGCCACCCCGACGTCGACGAGCATCCTGGCCAACACCGGTGCCTCGCCCAACCTGTTGTTGATCGCCGCTGCGGCCATGCTGGGCATCGGCGCCGCCGCCCTGCTGGTCCGGCGTCGGATCGGCATGCGGTGAGACGCTGGGCAGCGGCTCTCACCCTGGCCGTCCTGGTGGCGCCGGCGTGGGTTGCTGCCCCAGCGGGGGCCGCACCTGCGGCCTTGTGTTCCCCGAGTCGATCCAACGGCAAGCCACGGGTTGCCGTCGTGATCGACCACGGCTCGTCGATCGACGCCCGGTGCATCGAGATCGATGGCAACATGAACGGTGCACAATTTTTAGCGTTGCGGGCCCAGATCCTCAACGTCCCCCAACCGACGTACAACGCGTCCGGCCTGCTGTGCTCGATCGATGGCTACCCCAGGACCGGCTGCGGCGAAAAGACCGGTAGCACCTACGCCTACTGGTCCTACTGGGACGGCCGGTCGGGGCGCTGGGTGTTCGCCAGGATTGGTCCGGCTTCGAGGCGCATGACCGACGGAGCGATGGAAGGCTGGCGCTTCCAGCAGGAGGGCAGCCTCGAGTCGAGTGGGAATCCGCCCCGTTACGCTCCGGACCGCAACGGCATCTGCCCGCCGCCAGCCCCTCCGGTGGCCCCACCCGTGGCACCACCCGTGGCACCCAACAACCCGCCCCCAGCGCCCAACAACCCGCCCCCAGCGCCCAACAACCCGCCCCCGGCGCCCAACAATCCACCGACCCCACCGGCCGCCAAAGCCAAGGTGACCGCCTCGCCTCAGCAGCCTGCGTCGCCCAAGACGACGGCCAGGCAGCCGACCCCCGCAGCCCCCGCTGCCCCACGAGTCCCGCCGACCCAACCGACCGCCCCACCGTTGACGGCGCCGCCTGCCAACGAGTCATCCGATGGGTCATCGAACGGCGCGTCGAAACCCACCTCGAGTGACCCGACGCCGAGCGAAACGATCGCCGGCGTGAACCCGAGCTCGACCACCAAGCCACCTCGGACGACTGCGCCCGCCTCCGACAAGCCGCAAGGCGGCCCAACCACACTGGCCGAAGGCGACGGCGACGACCCGCCGGGGAGGGTGACCAACGTGGCCCAGGCCGGCGATCTGACCGTTCCCGGGTCCAAGCGCTCGTCGTCGGCGGGTTGGTGGGGCCTGGGCATCGGGGTCGGTGCGATCGGGGCCTCGGGCGTGTCGGCCCGCTGGATGCGACGCCGCCGCCTGCCATGAACGACGCCGGTCACCCGGGCGCCTGGTGGATCTGGAGCCTGCTCGTCGCCAGCGCAGCGCTGCGCACGACCAATGTGATCGTCTTGGCGCTGGTGATCGCCGTCTCGACGCAGGTGGTCGTCGCCCGCTCCGATCCAGGCTCGCCCTGGTCCCGCACCCAACGCTATGTGTTGAGCTTCGCCGTCGTCATCGGCGTGCTCCGCCTGGGGCTGGTGGCGGCATTCGCGCCCCGTACCCCGGGAACGGTGCTGCTTACGCTGCCGACACTCGACCTGCCCACCTGGATGGCCGGCGTCACCGTCGGCGGACCGGTCACCACCGGTGCCATGCTGACCGGCATCGTCGAGTCGATGCGGCTGATCGCCCTGCTGGCCGCCTTCACCGTGCCCCCGTCGCTGGTCAGCCCACACCGCACGGTTCGGGCGCTGCCCGACGGCGTCGCCGAACTGGGCGTGATCACCACGGTGGCCCTCACGGTCACCCCGGCCGCCGCAGAACACGTCAGGCGTCTGGCCGAGACGCGGCGCCTGCGCGGGCGGCCCCACCGCGGCTTGCGAGGCCTGAAGGGTTCGATCACCGCTGTGCTCGAAGGCTCGTTCGACCATTCGCTGACGCTGGCCGCCTCGATGGACGCCCGCGGGTACGGCGGGCGGCGACCCGGCGAGGACCCGGGCACCCGGCGCACCGCAGCGGCGCTGCTGATCGCTGCAGTCGTCGTCGCCTCGCTCGGCGCCTTCGTCCTGTTGAACCCGGGCGGATCGCGCCTGATCGGGGTCGGGGCGATGGCGCTGGGCGCACTGTTCGTCACCCTGGCCCTGCGGGGCGCCTCGACCCGCAGCACCCGCACCCGGTACCGGCGGATGCCCTGGACCCGGTCCGACTGGATCCTGGTCGCCGGCGGCATTGCGGTGCTGCTGGGTGGCATCGCCCAGTCCCGCCTGGACGGCGTGGCCCTGCTGCCGTCGACCAACCCGCCCGAGATGCCGCAACTGCCCATCGTCACCATGGTGGCGCTGGCGATCGCCTACGGCTGCGCCGTCTTCTCCGGCGGCGCAGCAAAGCTCGAACCGGCGGTTACGCCGTGATCCGCTTCGACGACGTTTCCTTCGCCTACGACGACGAGGCCCCGGTCGTGCTCGACCGCGTCGATCTGACCGTTCCGGAGGGCGACCTTGCGTTGGTGATCGGGCCGACCGGTTCGGGCAAGAGCACGCTGCTGGGAGCGATTCCGGGGCTGGTCCCCCGCTTCTCCGGGGGCGTGCTGGCCGGGACGGTCACCGTCGACGGCGTGGCCACGTCCACCGCCGCGCCACGCGACCTGGCCTCGGTCGTCGGCTACCTTCCCCAACGGGTGGACGACAGCTTCGTCACCGACGTGGTCGAAGACGAGCTGGCATGGACGATGGAGCAGCTCGGCCTGGCCCCCGACGTGATGCGTCGCCGGGTAGAGGACACCCTCGATCTGCTCGGGTTGGCCGACCTGCGCAATCGGCCGATCGCCACCCTGTCCTCGGGCCAACGCCAGCGGGTGGCCATCGGCGCCGTGCTGACCGCCCAGCCTCGGGTGCTCGTGCTGGACGAGCCCACCTCGGCGCTCGATCCCCAGGCGGCCGAGGACGTTCTGGCCGCCCTCACCCGACTGGTCGGCGACCTGGGGCTGACGATCGTGTGCTCGGAGCACCGGCTGGAACGGGTCGTGCAGTACGCCGACTCGATCATCGTCGTCGACGGCTCGGGTGCGGTCACCCACGGGCCGCCGGACAGCCAACTGGCCGCCGCCCCGGTGGCGCCGCCGGTGATCGAGCTGGGTCGCCGCCTGGGCTGGGATCCGCTGCCCCGCTCGGTGCGCGACGCCCGTCGCGCCGCCGCCGAGCTGCGCGCCAAGTTGCCCGACGAACCGCCGTCACGCCCCGACCGGGCCCGACCGCCGACACCCGGCGCAGCGCCGGTGGTGACCGCCGAAGACCTGTGGGTCCGTTATGGCGACCGTGTGGCGCTCGGTGGCATCGACCTGGAGCTGCACCCCGGCGAGATCGTCGCCCTGATCGGACGCAACGGCGCCGGTAAGTCCACGCTGATCTCGACGTTGGGCGGTGGCCGGGCCCCCGACGAGGGCCGAGTGCGCATCGACGGGCAGGACCCCAGGTCGCTGCGGGGAACCGAGTTTCTTCGCCGGGTCGGCGTGGTGCCATCCGACCCCACCTTGTTGTTGTCCGCCACCACCGTCGCCGAGGAGTTGACCAGCGCCGACCGGGAGACCGGCACCCCGCACGGTGCCACCGCAGCGGCGCTCGATCGCCTGCTGCCCGGCATCGACCCGGCTGCCCACCCGCGCGACCTGTCCGCTGGCCAGCGCCTGGGCCTGGCGCTGGCGCTGGTGCTGGCCCACGAGCCCAAAGTGGTGCTGCTCGACGAGCCGACCACCGGGTTGGACTACCGGGCCAAGGACGCGCTGGCCACGTGGTTGGACGAGCTGAGCGAGCGGGGGACCGCCGTCCTGCTGGCCACCCACGACGTCGAGCTGGTGGCCGAGGTGGCGCGCCGGGCAATCGTGCTGGCCGACGGCGACATCGTGGCCGACGGCCCGGCCGTCGAGGTGGTCACCCACTCCCCCACGCTGTCCCCCCAGGTGGCCCGCATCCTGCATCCGCTTCCGTACCTCACCGTCGACGATGTGCTCGCCGGGATAGAGGCCGTGCGATGACCGTCGTCGACGCACGTCAACGCCAGCGACCGGTGCTGTCGGTGGGGCCGCAACGGGCGGTCAACCTGCGCCCTCGCTCGGTGGCCGTGCTCGCCCTCACCTCCCTGGTCGGTGTGGTCGCCTACGTGTGGCCGTTTCTGGTCGGCGACCCTCAGGCGGCAGCCGGGACGGCACACGCCCAGGACGCAGTGGTCGTCATGGCACTGCTGTTGCCCCTGTTGGTGTTGGTCACCGCCATCGAGTTGGGTGAGGGCGGGTTCGATGCCCGCGCCGTCGGGCTGCTCGGCGTGCTCACCGCTGCCGGCGCCGCCCTGCGCATGGCCGGCGGTGGAGTATCCGGGTTCAGCCCGATGTTCTTCCTGATCGTCTTGGCCGGTTCGGTGCTCGGCTCGGGGTTCGGGTTCGTGCTGGGGGCCACCACCATGTTCGCCTCGGCGATCATCACCGGTGGCATCGGCCCATGGCTGCCGTTTCAGATGTTCGGCATGGCCTGGATCGGCGCCGGTGCCGGGTGGCTGCCCGGCAGGGGTACCAGCGCCGAGCTGTGGGTGGCCGCCGCCTACGGCGCGGTCACCGGTCTGCTGTACGGGGCGCTGCTCAACCTGTGGTCGTGGCCATTTGCCGCCGCCGGAGCCGAGCGCATCAGCTATCAACCTGGCGCCGGACTGGCCGAGACCCTCCGACGTTATTGGGCGTTCTACCTGGCCACCTCGCTCGGATGGGACCTGACGCGCGCCGTCGGCACCGTGGTGATGACGTTGGTGCTTGGACCCCCGGTGTTGCTGGCGCTGCGCCGGGCCGCCAAGCGGGCCCACTTCGTGCACCGCTGAACGGTACGCCCTACTCCAACTGCGAGCCGTCGGGGCGGGTGGTGTGCCACGTGCCGGCCGGGGTGCGCTGGATCGTGAAGCCCTTCTGTTTCCAGCGGTTGTGTTTGCCGCACAGCGGCGCCGAGTTTGCTTGGGTGGTTTCGCCGCCCCGTCCGTGTTCGTGGAGGTGGTCGATCTCACAACGGCTGGCGGGTGCGTGACAGCCGGGCCAGACACAATGGGTATATGTGGCGGTGGCGGCGGTGCGGGCCGATCCGGTGAACCGTCGCGCCCGGCCGAGGTCGATGACGCCTCCTGCCGCGTCGACGATCCCCCGCCGGACCTTGTGGAGCAGGCTGTTCGCTGCGGCTTCGGTC
>NZ_DAOLGP010000056.1:0-15271 GCF_035329545.1 Candidatus Neomicrothrix sp. | reverse complement strand
GGCTCCCGGCTGACCACCTGCGCCGGTTGGCCCGTACCCGCTAGGGCATCGGTCGCCGCCAGCACGAGCGGGGCTGGAACGCCCGATGTTCGGGCCAGTTCGATCACTGCGCTCTCGACGGTGGCGGGCACGGCGGCGATGATGCCGCTGCTCAGCTGGGCCACCGCCGGGATGATCTCGTCCTCCGACTCGATATCGATCAGCAGGGTCGATCGCTGGGCGCCCACGGATGCGGCGCCCGTGATGGCCACCACCGGATCGTGCCAGCCATGCGCGGTCAGCAGGTCGGCCAGGGCCCGCTCCGTTGCGCGCTGCAAGCCGGCGTCATCGCCAGCGCCAGCGCCAGCGGCAGCGGGGTCGGTCGGTTCGCCGGAGCGGCCGGAGCCGGGAGGCGCGCTCACGGCAGGTCGTCCAGGTACGAGGGCTTGGAGATCGCCAGTCGTCGCTCGACATCCCGGCGAACGAGGGGCAAGGCCTCCTTGGCGAACCCGGCGTCGCCGTCACGAAGCCGATCATCGAGGGCAACGAGCAACCCGCCGGTGTCGATGCCCTCCAAGCGCGCGGTGTCTCCTGGGCCGTCGGCACGGAGCAGTACCCGCAGGTCGACCGCGACATCGTCGCCGGGGTCGACGACCTCCCGGGCCAGGATCCGGCACAGGTTGGCCACTACCCGGGCTGCATGCGCTGCACCGCCGGACGTGGCGGGTACCACCTGGTCGGCCAGGGCGGCCGCCATCGCCAACAGGAGCGCCTCGGCGCTCGGTTCGTCCCCCACGCCACTGGAACCTAGTGGGTCACCGGACGCGGCAAGGGCCGGGCGACCCGAGGTCGCCCGGCCCTTGCGGTAAGTGCGTGGACTGCGCGCGGCGCCTAGTACCAGTGGTTGCGACCGCCGATGGCGTTACCGGTGGCGCCCAGGATCCAGAAGATCACGCCGACGACGGCGAGGATCGCACCGATGGTGTACAGGATGCCGATCTTGGCGAGAATGCCAATGAGGATGAGGATTACACCGAGAATGATCATGATTGATGGCCTTCCCTCGGGCCGTTGCGGCGGTGACAACTTGTCCCGTCCGCTGCCTCTTCGTACCCGGCTCTCCATGAGCGAAACCTCAGGTTGAGCAATTGCTCCGAACCGGGGAGCGCAAACGACCGCCAGGGCGCGCTCCGGGCTCCCGAGTTGCGTGGCCTCTCCGAACCGGGGAGCGCAAACGACCGCCAGGGCGCGCTCCGGGCTCCCGAGTTGCGGACTGGAGTGGTTCCCCGAGGCGCTGGCCGAGCCCAGCCACCGCCCAGCCACCGCCCAGCGGCCGTCATGATCGGTCGACCGGGCTCCCGGGTCGTGGGGCCGGAGAGTCATGCCTCGCCGGAGTAGCGAAACTGGGTATGGTCAGAGTCGGGCCGGGAGCTGCCGGCGCCCGAGAGGAGCCGTCGCCATGTCAGACAATCGTCGATCGACCGTCAACCGGGTGCTCGATGCCCACCCGGTGGCCAGCTGGGACGACTACGTCGCCACCGGGGGAGGTGCCGGGCTGGCCGCCGCCGCCGAGCTCGACCCGGTCGAAGTGATCGCTGTGATCAAGGCCTCGGGGCTGCGCGGTCGCGGCGGCGCCGGGTTTCCCACCGGGGTGAAGTGGCAGACGGTCCTCGGCAACGAGTCCTTCACGGCGCCCACCTCGGTGGTCGTCAACGCCGCCGAGGGCGAGCCCGGCACGTTCAAGGACCGCACGCTGCTGCGCACCAACCCTTACCGGGTGCTCGAGGGTGCGCTGATCGCCGCCTACGCCGTGTCGGCGCCCCGGGTGGTCGTCGCGATGAAGGGCTCCTTTGAGCGAGAGCTGGAACGGATGCGCACCGCCGTCGAGGAGCTGCGCGAGGCCCGGGTGGCCACCGACGTGACGATCTCGGTGGTCGAGGGGCCCGACAGCTACCTGTTCGGCGAGGAGACCGGCCTGCTCGAGGTGATCGACGGCCGCGGTCCGTTTCCGCGGGTGGCGCCGCCCTATCGACGAGGGATCGAGCCCGAGGACCGCAACCGCGAACGAAACATGGCCTCCAACGTGCAGCTGGCCACCGAATCTGGAAGCGCCGAGTCGCCTGCCCTGGCCAACAACGTCGAAACGCTGGCCCACGTCAGCCAGATCCTGGCCCACGGGGCCGATTGGTTCCGGGAGCTGGGGACCGAGCACTCGCCGGGAACGTTCATCGCCACCGTCTCGGGCGACACCACCCTCGCCGGCGTCGGTGAGTTTCCGATGGGCGTGACGCTCCAGCAGGTGATCGACGACCTGGGCGGCGCACCGAAGGAGCAGCACCGCTATGTGGCAGCGGTGTCGGGCACCGCCAACGCCATGATCCCAGCGGAGCGGTTCGACACGCCGGTCACCTACGAGCACATCCGCGACATCGGCTCGGGACTGGGGTCGGCAGGGTTCCTCGTGTTCGACGAGGAGACCGACCTGGTGGCCGTCGCAGCCGGCATCGCCCACTTCCTGGCGGTCGAGAGCTGCGGGCAGTGCGAGCCGTGTAAGAGCGACGGCGCCGCCATCAGTACCCACCTGGACATGATCCTCTCCAACGACGGCTCGCCCCGAACGCTCGCCGCGCTGTCGAGCCTGTCGAGCACGGTGTCCAACGGGGCCCGCTGCGGCCTGGGCCGCCAGCAGGAGGACGTCACCACCGGAGCACTCAAGTTGCTGCGCACCGAATTTCGCGAGCACGTCCAGGGCCGCCGGCCACCGGTCGAGCGGGTAACGATCGCCCCGATCGCAGACCTGGCGGGCGACGAAGCGATCCTCGACGACCGCTACGCCGACAAGAACCTGGACTGGACCCACGGGGGAGTCGACTCCGGAGAGACACCGGTGGACCGGCTGCGGGGCGCCAGCCCCGAGATCACCGAGGCCAGCCAGGAGCGTCCGAAGCCCGTCGACGAGGCCGCGTCCGTCGGCAAGGGTTACGCCTTCGAGCTGTTGGACATCGCCCACGAGGCGATGCGATCGGCCCTCGACAACGCTCAGCGCAGCGAGGGTGAGGAGCGCCTGGCCCATCTCGACGAGCTCGAGCGCATCCTGGCGATCTACCTGGACGTCGGCCAGCGCATCTTGTTCCCCATGCTGCGACGGGTGGCGGCCGTGCCCGGCGACGATGCCGCCTGGACCGCCGCCTACGACGCCGATGCGGCCGAACAGTGCCTGACCCTGGTCCGCGAGGCGCGCGGCGTTGGCAACCTGGACGACATCACGGCCGACATCGAGGTGCTGATCGCCGAGGAGGAGATGGTGGTGGAGCCGCTGCTGAGCCGCCACCTGAGCGACGCCGACATCGTCGAACTGGGCAATGCGATGCAGGCGACGATCGACCTCGATATCGAGCGAAACGTCGGCGCCCCCAAAGCAAAGGGGTAGCGGAATAGAGCGGCCGGGCGAGCGGCGGTAGCGTCGCCGTCGGGTCCCCACCTGTGGACCCGTCGCCGGTGAAGCGGCGTCCAGATCGAGATGACCGAGGAGCCAGCGTGGACTACCGCACCGAAACCGATTCGATGGGCGACGTCAAGGTGCCCGCCGACGCCTACTACGGGGCGTCCACCCAGCGGGCGGTCGACAACTTTCCCATCTCGGATCTGCGGTTCAACCGTCGCTTCATCTGGGCCCTCGGGCTGATCAAGGGTTCGGTCGCCACCGTCGCAGCCGAGCGGGGGGACAAGGACGCCGAGGCATCCGACGCCACCCGCCGCGCAGCCGATGAGGTGATGGAGGGGGCGCTCGACGCCCAGTTCGTGCTCGACATCTTTCAGACCGGTTCGGGCACCTCGACCAACACCAACGCCAACGAGGTGATTGCCGCCCGGGCCTCCGAACTGCTCGACGGCGAGTTCGGCACCCACCGCGTGCACCCCAACGACGACGTCAACTACGCCCAGAGCTCCAACGACGTCATCCCGACCGCGATCCACCTGGCCACCGTCGCCGCCATTCGCGAGGAACTGCTGCCGGCCCTCGACGTGCTGGCGAGTGACCTGGAGGCCAAGGCCGCCGAGTTCACCGACGTGGTCAAGTCGGGCCGCACCCACCTGATGGACGCCACACCGGTGACCCTCGGCCAGGAGTTCGGCGGGTTCGCCAGCCAGATCCGTCACGGTCAGGCCCGCCTGGAACGAGTGCTGCCCGAGCTGGAGGAGTTGGCCCTGGGCGGGACGGCCACCGGCACCGGCATCAACGCCCCCGACGGCTTTGCCGCACGGGTGATCGAGGTGATGGCCGAGCGCACCGGCATGGCGTTCCGCGAGGCCGACGACCATTTCGAGGCCCAGGGTGCCAAGGACGCAGCGGTGGCCGCCGCCGGCGTGCTCAACACGATCGCCGTGTCCTACCTGAAGATCGCCAACGACATCCGATTCCTGGGTTCCGGCCCCACCTCGGGCATCGGCGAACTGAAGATCCCGTCGCTGCAGCCCGGCTCGTCGATCATGCCGGGCAAGGTCAACCCGGTGATGTCCGAGATGATGATGCAGGTGGCCGCCAAAGTGGTCGGCAACGCGTCGACGGTCAGCTGGTCGGGCGCGCTGGGCAACTTCGAACTCAACGTGATGATGCCGGTGCTCGCCCACGCCCTGCTCGAGTCGGTCGACCTGCTGGCCAACGCAGCCACCACGTTCGCCGAACGGTGCGTGCGCGGCTGTGAGGCCAACGTCGAGCGGGCCCGCGAACTGGTCGAGCGCAACGCGATCGTCGTCACCGCCCTCAACCCATACATCGGCTACGACAACGGTTCGCGCATCGCCAAGCAGGCGGTGGCCACCGGCGCCTCGGTGCGAGAGCTGGTGCTGGCCGAAGGGCTGATGGCCGAGGACGAACTCGATGCTCACCTCGACATCAAGAAGATGACCGAGGGCGGCGTGGTCTAGCGGACGGCCGACACCGCCGGTCGGCTCGATCCAGACCATCTCGCCGTCAGGTCGGCGGCGAGATGGTGATCGATCAGCGACTGTGCCCGCATCCCGAGCAGCAGGTTGTCGACCTGGACGGGCTCTTGTTGGGGGTAGTCGATCAGAAACGCACGCTCGGCCTGCACCTCGTGCTCGGCGTCGGCCATCACGTGAACCTGAAAGAACCAACGAACCCGCTCGGAGCATCCCAGGCGGTCGACGCACTCGACCATGCGCCCGTTCGGCACGACCGAGTCCATCTCGAACAGCGACAGCTGCCCCAGCACCACGCCCCGCAGCCGCCGACGCAGTGCCCCGAGGGAGACGAGGTTGGAGGTGGCGAGCGAGGGGCCGGTGCACAGATCGATGTGGGCGTTCGGCGTCGGGTTGATGCCCAAATCGACGAGGGCGTCGGCAAACAACTCTGCGTGGGAGCGGGCATGGCCCACGCCGTACTCGCCGGCCTGGATGTCGCACAACGCCCGTTTGACCGATCCGCTCAGCCGGGGGATGACGAACGTGTGCGGATCCGCCTCCTTACCGTGGTAGGGCGTGCGCAGGATCATCGACTCGATGAGCTGGTCGAGCGTGCCCTCCTCAGCGAGATACCGGGAGGGTGACGGACCATCGAGGGTGAGCAGCCGCCTCACCTCCGCAGCCGGGTCGGCGAGTTCGGAGCCCAGGGCCGCCCACAACGAATGCTCGAACCACTCCGCCAGCGCCGTCCGCCACCGAACCACCGTCGAGTCCCATTCCCACGCATCGTCCACGCCCGCCCAACCGGTGTAGTGGAGCTCGTTGAGGACGTACAGGGCGAGGTGGGCGTCGTGATCGAACGGGCCGGGATTCATTTCCCACAGCTCGTCCAGCGTGGGAGCCGGACCGCCGCCCACGCTGTTCGCAAGCAACGAGCACACGCCGTCGGACAGGGTGCCGACCGCACTTGGCAGGGGAGAAGTCATGGCGACTAGATACCGCCGTCGGGGGAGATGTAAACGCTTCCCTGGCATGAGATCGGCAACAACCCCACGTCGTCGCTTTCCTCCAATGGCCGACAACGCGAACGGGCCACCCGCCCTAGCAGGTGGCCCGTTGGCGTTCTCGCACAGGTGCGAGGCCGATCTAGTCGTTGCCGGTGAGCTTGTCCTTCACCGTGTCGACGGCGTCCTTGATCTTGCCGCCGGCCTTGTCGGCCTTGCCTTCGTGCTTCAGGTCGTCGTTGCCGGTGAGGTCACCGGCCGCTTCCTTGATCTTGCCCTTGGTCTCGTCGGTGCTCCCTGACATGCGGGTTCCTCTCGGTTAGCGACGCGTTGGTTTGCGTCGTCGTCGACCTGTCTTTACCCACGCTGCGGCAGGTTCATGCATCGACTTTGTGAGAGGCGCTATTTCTGGCTTTTAGAAGCGCCGGTCGTTCGTCTTTTTCTTGGGCGGAGCCTTGAACGGCGCCTCGATCATCATCTCGAAGCGGCCGTCGTCGGGCTGGTTGGGCCCGTTGAGGTTCTGGAGGAACATTTTCAGCGACTTGCGTGCGGGCGGCACGTGGTCGCCTTTGAGGGAGGCCGAGCGGCTCAGCGCATCCTTGGCCTTCTCGACGCGCTCCTTGCGCTTGGCCTTCTCCTCGTCAGAGAATGTCCGCTGCACCTTGTTTGCCTTGGCCTCGGCGGCCGCTGCGCGGCGGGCCTCGGTCTCCTGCAACGGTGTGAGCTTCTTGCGGGGCGCCATGGGTGCGAATCCTTCTGCGTCGGGGGAGCAACAAACTTAGCCGGGGAGCGCGGTCGCTCCAGTTCTCGGCGGGCTCGGTCCGGGCTGGCTTCGGCTGCGGCCCTCCGGAGCAGACCTCAGCTGATGAGGCCGACGCCGATCAGCAGCGCCCCGGTGGCGCTGAGGGTGGCCAGCGCCCGGGACGCGGGCACGAGTGCCGCCGGAGCGTGGGGGGACTGGGCCACGAAGGCACCCAACCCGGACGCCACCGCCAGCAGGATCTTGAGGCTGAGGGCGATTTGATAGTTGATGCCGAGCGCGCTCATCGAAGGCAGCGCCAGGATGTTCCAGATCCCGGTGGCGACCAGCAGGCCGTAGGCGGGCCAGGAGATCTTGGCGAAGGCAGACATCACCTTGGCCGGAGCAGCCGCGTCGATCGAGCGCAGCGTCGGGACGAGCCCGGCGATCACGACCATGCCCCCCAGCCACACGGTGGCCGAACCGACATGGAGGAACAGGCGCAGAACGTCGACGGCAGGGCGCACGGGGGCTCCAGGATGCATGGGACGGCGTGGCCGGGGCGAACACCTCGGTGAGCGATGTCCCGAAGGCGTGATCCACCCGAAAAGACAGGTGGCCCCCGGGATGGGTGGGCATCCCGGCGGGCCGAGAGTCAGTATGGCAGATCGCTCCGGGTGGTGACCATGCAGGTGACCAACGTCTCAGCCTGATTGGTAGCAGCTGCGCGGCCTCGGCCTCAGGTCAGCGCCTCGAGCACCGCCGAGGCCGGCAGGCGCCGGTCGGCGTCCACGTGGTCGCCGGGAATCCGGCCGAACCCCAACCCGGCGATCAACTCGATCGCGCTGCGCATCTCCCGCAGCGCGCGCGGTGGCGGGAAGTACTCGTCCTCCTCGGTGATGCGAATCTCCTCGACCCCGGCTGAGGGGGAGAGTCGCTCGATCACCTCGGACACCAGGTCCTCGGGTGCGGATGCGCCGGCGGTCACGCCCACCACCCCGGCGAGGTCCGCCGGGAGTTCTTCGGCGGCGTTGACCCGATACACCCGTTCGCAGCCCGCCTCTCGGGCCAGCTTCTCGAGCGCCAGGGTGTTGGACGAGTTGGCCGAGCCGACGACGACGACCGCGTCGCAGCGCGGGGCCAGCTCCATCAGCGCCGACTGGCGGTTGGTCGTGGCGAAGCACAGGTCCGAGCGGCCGGGCATCCACAGCTCGGGGAACCGGTCCCGGGTGGCCTCGGCCACGTCGGACCAGTCCCGGTGGCTCAAGGTGGTCTGGGCCAGCAGGGCCACCGGCGTCTCAAATGGAGGCAGCTCCGCCACCTCGTCGATCGACTCGACCCTGTGGATCGAGTCGGGTGCCACCGCCATGGTGCCGACCGCCTCCTCGTGGCCCTCGTGACCGACGTAGACGATCTGGAAGCCCTTACCCGATCGAACCTTGACCTCGTGGTGCACCTTGGTGACCAGCGGGCACACGGCGTCGACGACCAGGCCGCCGCCGGCTCCGGCAGCTCGCACCACCTCGGGCGCCGAACCATGGGCCGACAGCATGACCGGCGCTCCCTCGGGCACTTCGGACACGTCGTCGACGAAGACCACACCCTGCTCCTCGAAGCGCTGCACCACCCGGGCGTTGTGGACGATCTCGTGGTAGCAGTACACCGGCGGCTCGTAGGTTCGAACCAGCCACGCCAGTGCCTTGATCGCCATCTCGACCCCGGCACAGAAGCCTCGGGGCGACGCCAACAGCACCAGCTCGACGCCGTCACCCGTCCCCCGGTCGAGATTCGATTCCGCAGTGCTGTCCAAGTCGCTCACGCTCCTGCTTTCCGGGTCGCCAACGCCGATCAGGCTACCGGCCAGTACCCTGTTGATTTGTGTCAGCCCCGATCGTCGTCGCCGTAACGCCCGACAGCCCCGCCGATCTGGCCGGGCTGGTCGTCGGCGACGAGTTGGTGAGCGTCAACGGCCAGGCGATCCGCGACGTGATCCAGTGGCGGGTGCTCACCGACGAGCCCGAGGTACACCTCGAGGTGGCCAGGGGTGGGCTGGAGACCGAGGTGGAGCTGCGCAAGGAGGCGGGAGCGCCGCTGGGCATCGAGGTCGACGCCGCCGTGTTCGACCGGGTGCGCACCTGCGACAACCACTGCGAATTTTGTTTCATCCACCAGCTGCCGCCGGGTATGCGCCGCAGCCTGTCGCTGCGCGACGACGACTACCGCCTGTCGTTTCTGTACGGCAACTTCACCACGCTCACCCGCTTCACCGAGGCCGACCTGGAACGGGTGATCACCGAGGGGCTCAGCCCGCTCTACGTCTCGATCCACGCCACAGATCCCCACGCCCGCACCGAGATGCTGCGCAACCCGCGCGGCGCGACCAGCCTGAGGTGGCTGCGAGCCCTGCTCGACGCCGGGGTGGAGGTGCACGGCCAGATCGTGGTGTGCCCGGGGGTGAACGACGGCGGTGTCCTGGAGGACACCCTCGCCGGCGTGCTCGAGGAGTACCCCCAGCTGGCCGATGTGGCACTCGTGCCGCTGGGCGTCTCCCGATACAACAAGGAGCCCCGCATGCGGCCCCACACGACCGCCGAGGCCCGCGCCGTCGTGTCGACCGCCGAGCGCTGGGCCGAGCTGGCCGTCGAGGTCCTTGGACGGCGCATGATCCATGTGGCCGACGAGTACTACCTGCTCGCCGAGCTGCCGTTTCCGGACCCAGAGGCCTACGAGGGCTTCGGCATGCACGAGGACGGCATCGGCATGGCCCGGGCCTTCGAGGCCGAGCTGTTCGGCAGCAGCGACGAGGCGATCGGTGTGCAGCCAGGCTTCTTCTCCTGGGTCGACGGTGCTCCGGCGACCGGCTACCGGGCCCCCCGCTGGGAGGGCGGAGCCGCCGCAGGTGCCGCCGACGGCGGCCTCGGCTGCGGGTCGGCCTCGTTTGGCGCAGCCGCCCCTGATCAGGACTCGTCGAAGTCCACCACCGAGCCGGCACCGGCGACGCTTCCGAGCGCGGGAACCCCGGTGACGTTGGGGGCCACCCGGTCGACCCCGCCAACCGGGCCCCGCCCGATCGGCGTGCTGACCGGAGCGCTGGGCGCCCAGGTGCTCGAGCCGCTCCTCGGGCCGCTGGCCCTCGACGACGTCCGCCTCCTCGTCGTCGAAAACCGCTTCTTCGGCGGGAACGTCGGGGTGACCGGGCTGATGGTGGGGGAGGACCTCATCCGCACGCTCGAGGCCGAGCCGGAGGGCGATCGCTACCTGCTGCCCGACGTCTGCTTGTCCCAGGGCCGGTTTCTCGACGGGTTGACCCCGGACGACCTGCCCAGGCGGGTCGAGGTGGTGGCCACCGACGGGGTGGCGCTGGGCCAGGCGCTGGGCCTGGACGACCGAGCCAGCACAGACAATCCCAGCATGAACGAACGTGAACTGATCGGAAGCCGCAAGTGAGCACATCTGCAACCCCCAACACCACCGCAGGGGACGGGGCACCGCCAGACGCCTCGCTCGCTCGTGTGGCGATCGTCGGCCGTCCCAACGTGGGCAAGTCGACGCTGCTTAACCGCATCATCGGCCGACGCGAGGCGATCGTCGAGGAGCGCCCCGGCGTCACCCGCGACCGTCACGAGACCGAGGCCTCCTGGGCCGGACGGCGCTTCGTGCTGATCGACACCGGCGGGTGGTCCCAGCGCGGCGACGACCTCGATGCCAAGGTGTCGGCCCAGAGCGAGGCGGCGCTCGACGAGGCCGACGTGATCCTGTTGATCGTCGACGCCACCGTGGGCTCCACCGACGACGACGACCAGGTGGCCGGGCTGATCCGTCGGCGGTCCACCCCGGTGCTCGTCGTAGCCAACAAGGTCGACGACACCGGCCGCGAGGCGCTGATCTGGGACTTCCTCGGGCTCGGGCTGGGCGATCCCTTCCCCATCTCCGCTCTCCACGGTCGCGGCACCGGCGACCTGCTGGACGCAATCGTCGACCTGCTCCCCGAGGGCGTCGGTATCGAGCCGGGACCGGTCGAGGAACGCGCACCGTGGGAACCCTTCGTCGACTCCCAGGCCATCCCCGAGGACGACCCCGACGAACCACTTCTCGACCACACGACCGGAAAAGAGGTGTCCGTCGCGCTGGTCGGTCGCCCCAACGTGGGCAAGTCCACACTGTTCAACCGACTGATCGGCTCGGAGCGCGCGGTGGTGCACGATATGCCCGGCACGACCAGGGACTCGGTCGACACCGTCGTCGACACCGATCTGGGTGCCCTGCGCTTCATCGACACCGCCGGGATGCGGCGGCGGGCCCGGGTGGATACCGGCACGGAATACTTCTCGATGGTGCGTGCCCTCCGCTCGGTCGACACCGCCAACATCGCGCTGCTGGTCATCGACGCCACCGAGGGCGTCACCCACCAGGACCAGCGGCTGGCCGAGCGCATCGACGCAGCCGGCTGTCCGATCGCGGTGATCCTCAACAAGTGGGAGCTGCTCAGCACCGAGGCCCGCCACGACGTCACCTGGCAGGTCGGCCAGAAGCTTCACTTCATCGGCGAATCGCCCGTCCTGCGCATCTCGGCGCTCACCGGCAAGGGCGTCCAGCGCATCCTGCCCGCGCTCGAATCGGCGATCGACGCCTACCAGACCCGCATCCCCACCCGGCTGGTCAACGAGGCGATCCGCGCCGCCCAGCAGGCCCAGCCCGCCCCGCACGGGGCCCGGGTGCTCTACGCCACCCAGGGCGCCACCCAGCCGCCCACCTTCACGCTGTTCGCCAACCGGGACCTGCCCACCAGCTACGTCCGCTACCTGGAACGCAGCCTGCGGGAACGCTTCGGCCTGGAGGCCTCGCCGATCAAGCTGCGCGTGAAGCGCCGCGATTGATCAGCGCACCTCGCCGGGACCCCCGGCAGGTAGTGTGATCCGTCGTGAGCGTGCACGTACTGCAACTGATCGGGGCAATCGTGGCCGCTCTCGGAACGGGGGTGTGGGCCAGCGCAACGTGGGCCCGCTGGCGGGGTAGCCAGCGGATCCTGGCCGACGAGCCCAGCAGCGATGCCGCCGCCATGGCGCGAGCATCGATCCGCCAGCACCTGCACGCCGTGCTGTTGTGGCTGGTCGTGTTCGTCGTCGCCGTCGTCCGTGGGTTGACCGCCTCGGCAACGGACATGACCGGGACCTGGGTGGCCATGGTTGCGCTGATACCGCCCGCCTGGATCACGGTGATTCAGGCACGTCGGGGCTCCGAGGACGGCCGCCTGTTTCTCACCCGGCTGCGTCTCGACCAGCGGGCCCAGGAAGTCATCGCCCAGGAGTCCGAGGTGACCGCCAAGTGGACCGACAGGCTGGTGCCGGCCTTTATGGAGGAGGTGGACGACCTCGAGTTCGGTCGTGCCTCCCACGCCGGCGCCGGGCTGGTGACCGGTGACTTCCTCGACGTCGTTCCGCTCGGCCACGGGCGCTGTGCGCTGGTCATCGGCGACGCCACCGGGCACGGGGTGGATGCGTCGATCTCGGCCTTCCAGTCCAAGTACGTGTTGCGGTCCTACCTCCGACGGTTCCGTGACCCGGCGCAGGTGCTCGACGAACTCAACGAGCACCTGGGGGCCAGCTCCGGTCCCGAGGACCTGTTGTCGGTGTTGGTGGCGATCGTCGATACCGAACAGGGCACGCTGCGCTATGCGTCGGCGGGCCACTGCACCAACCTGGCCCTCGTCGAACGTGAACTGGTCATTCTGCGCTCGACCGGACCGCTGTTGATGTTGGACCGCAACGCCCACTACGCCAGCCGCGAGGTGGCGTTTGGAACCGAGGATCTCTTGTTGTTGTACACCGATGGGCTCGTCGAGGCCCGCAACTCGTCCAACGCCCAATTCGGCACCGAGCGCATCGGCCAACACCTGCGTCGGGAGGCCACCAGCGCCGCCGAAGTGTTGGCCAAGAGCCTGCTCGATTCCGCCGTCGACCACGCCTCCGGCCAGCTCAACGACGATCTCACCGTGCTGGCGGTTCGTCGCAAGTGAGCGCCGACGCCGAATCCACAACCGACGCCGAACGGCTGGCGGCGGCCGGGGCGCGCGCCCGGGCGGGCAACCTCGAGCGGGGCCGGGCCAAGCTGGATGCCCAAGGCAAGCTCTTCGTTCGCGACCGCATCGACCTGCTATGCGATCCGGGCACCTTCGTCGAGGACGCGCTGCTCGCCAACGCCTCGGCCACCGACCTACCCGCCGACGGCGTGGTCACCGGCATCGGCGACGTCGACGGTCGCCCGGTGGTCGTCGTCGCCAACGACCCGACGGTCAAGGCAGGCTCGTGGGGCGCCCGCACGGTCGAAAAGATCGTCCGGGCCACCGAGGCCGCACTCAGCCAGGAGCTGCCGATCGTCTGGCTGGTCGACTCCGCCGGCGCGCGCATCACCGATCAGGTGCAGCTGTTCCCCGGGCGGCGCGGCGCCGGGCGCATCTTCCACAACCAGGTCAAGCTGTCTGGTCGGGTGCCCCAGGTATGTGCCCTGTTCGGCCCGTCGGCCGCCGGCGGCGCCTACATCCCCGCCTTCTGCGACCTGGTGATCATGGTCGAGGGCAATGCCTCGATGTACTTGGGCTCTCCCCGCATGGCTCAGATGGTGATCGGCGAGGAGGCGACGCTGGAGGAGACCGGCGGGGCCCGCATGCACGCCACCGTGTCCGGCTCCGGCGACAACCTGGCCGCCGACGACGAGGAGGCGATCGCCGCCGTTCGCGCCTACCTCACCTACCTGCCGGGTAACTGGAAGCTGCCACCGCCGGTGTACGAGCCGGTGCCGCCGGTGCGCCAGCTCGACGACACGATCGTCCCCGCCGAGGACACCGCCGGCTACGACGTGCACGAGGTGATCGACGGGCTGATCGACGCCGAGTCGTTCTTCGAGATCAAGCCGCTCTTCGCCCCGGAGCTCGTCACCGGCTTCGGGCTGATCGAGGGGCGGCCGGTGGGCATCGTCGCCAACAACCCCGCCATCGTTGGCGGCGTCCTGTTCGTCGACTCCGCCGACAAGGCGGCGCGGTTCATCTGGCTGTGCGATGCGTTCAGCATCCCACTGGTGTTCCTGGCCGACGTACCCGGGTTCATGATCGGCACCGAGGTGGAGCGCCAGGGCATCATCCGCCACGGCGCCAAGATGATCACGGCCGTGTCCGAAGCGACCGTCGCCAAGATCTCGATCATCCTCCGCAAGGCCTACGGGGCCGGTCTGTACGCCATGGCGGGCCCGGCGTTCGACCCGGTCGCCACGCTGGCTCTGCCCACCGCCAAGATCGCGGTCATGGGGCCCGAGGCGGCGGTCAACGCGGTGTTCGCCAACAAGATCGCCGAGATCACCGATCCGGCCGAGCAGGAGGCTTTCATCGCCGAGCGTCGAGCCGAGTACGAGGCCGACGTCGACCTGTTGCGCCTGGCCTCCGAGCTGGTGGTGGACGCGGTGATCGACTGGGGCGAGCTGCGGCGGGAGATCCACCTGCGGCTCAGCCGGGCCGAGGGCCGGGTCCGACACTTCTCCGACAGGCGCCACGGCGTCCCACCGGTGTAAACCAGAGACCCGGAGGTTTTGCCATGCCGTGGTGCTCGGACTGCGACCGCTTCTACACCCAGTCCACGCTGAACAGCGATGGAACCTGCCCGGAGGGTCACCAGGCCGAGCCCATCCCGCCACCCAACACGGCTGCAGCCGCAGATACCAATCAGGCTCCGGTCGAGGACGACGGCAGGACGGCGCCCTGGCACTTCTGGCTGATGGTGGCCGCCCTGACGATCTACCTGGGCTGGCGCCTGGTGCAGGGCATCATGTGGGCGATCGGCAAGCTGTAGCCAACCCGGCAGCCCGCTCGGCGGCGATCAGTGGCGTCGGGGGTCGACACGCATCACCAGCGCCCCCACCATCGTCGCCACCGCCAGGAGCAGCGGCGGCAAGGTGAGGGGGATCAGCGTGTCGACCAGGAAGTTGGCGTCGAAGCCTGAGAACGCGCGGTCCATCTGCAGGTACCACCCGTAGACGACGTCGATCAGCAGCACGCCGCCGAGCACGAAGGCCACCGGCGCCGCCAAGGCCCGCCTCCTGCTCGCCAGTGCCACCAACGTGAGTACGCCGGCCACGATGCCCGCCGCCATCACGCCGATGGCGACCTGCTCGCGCAGCGGGAAGTCGACCACCGTCGTGCCGATCCTGATCAGACGCCACAGGCCGCCGAGCGCATACACCGCTGCGGCGGCGGGAATGCCGGCCCACAGGTTCCAGTGCCGGCCGCCGGTTGGAGCCGGCCCTGTCGAGGCGTAGCCCGCTGGTGCGTGGCTGGTCGGAACCTGCTGCGCCTGTGCGGTCGGCGCCGGCTGAGGGACGCCGTAGGCGGTGGTGGCGGGCTGCATCTGCGGGTAGGCCTGCGTGGGGGGCGACCCTGGGGCCGGACCGCTCGGCGACCATTGGCCTGCGGCGGGCTGAACCGGGGCGGGCGCGCCGGGGAGAGGCTGCACCGCCGTCGGGTCAGGCGAGGGTTCGCCGGGGGCCGACCACTGTGGTACCGCCGTGCCGTACACCGACGTCGCCGGACCGTCCGAGCCTGGTTCCGCTGCGCCCGCCGTGCCGTAGGCCGCTGTTG
>NZ_DAOLGP010000055.1:0-15557 GCF_035329545.1 Candidatus Neomicrothrix sp. | reverse complement strand
TCACCAAGTACCCCGATCAGTACGACAAGCTGATCGCCGATCCGGGCCTCATCTCCAACCTGGTGCCCGAGATTATTCGCTGGCAGACCCCGTTGTCCTACATGCGTCGCACCGCCAACAACGACTGCGAGATCGGCGGCAAGCAGATCCGCAAGAACGACCAGATCCTGATGTGGTACCTGTCGGCGAACCGCGACGAGACCGTGTTCGACAATGCGGATGCGATCGATCTCGAGCGACACAATGCGGATCGGCACCTTTCATTCGGCTACGGCATCCACTTCTGCATGGGCAGCCGGCTCGCCGAGATGCAGCTTCGTGTGCTGTGGGAGGAGGTGCTCCAGCGATTTGAGCGCATCGAGGTTCAGGCTGAGCCGGAGCGGACCTTTTCGGCCTTTGTCCACGGCTACACCAACCTGCCGGTGAAGGTCACCCGCCGCTGAGCTCCGCAGCGGCGGCCATCATTTCGGACTCGTCCATAACGCTTGCCGACCATAACGAGGAGCGTTATGGTCGTCCTTGTGTTGCAATCGTTCCGCAACAAGGACACCGAACGGGTGTGGCAACGACAACGATCGAAGCGTCTCGACCAAGCCACCCAACGAGCTGCCCTGCGCAGGCTGCTCATCCTGGACGCCGCAGATGAGATCGGGGATCTCCGGGTACCGCCGGGCAACCGCCTTGAGAAGCTCAAGGGCGACCGAGCAACCACATACAGCATCCGCATCAATGACCAGTGGCGTATCTGCTTCCGATGGACTACCGCCGGACCCGAAGACGTCGAGATCGTGGACTACCACTGAAAGGACACGACATGACCACATCCGCTCTTGAGCCGATCCACCCAGGCGAAGTCCTGATGTTCGAGTATCTCAAGCCGCTTGGGATCACCCAGCACCACGTCGCAGTCGCGATTGGAGTGCCACCGCGCCGGATCAACGAGATCGTTCACGCCAAGCGTGGCATCACCGCTGACACGGCCCTGCGCCTCGCCCGGTACTTTCGCACCAGCGAACGGTTCTGGCTGAACCTCCAGAGCCGTTACGAACTCGAGGTCGAACGGGACCGACTTGCGGAAACCCTCGAGCAGATCGAACCGCTCGCCATCGCATAGAGCCCTCTCCACCTCCAGCAGGGCTGACTACCGGTGGTCCGAGATCATGGTGCCGCCTCGAACGTGTCGGGCGAACGCTTCGAGCCACACGGCGAAGAGCAGGCCCGACAGGATCAGGGCGAGCAGCCACGGCGCAGGTCGGGCGGCGCCTGCGATGAGCGACGCGCCCGCGGCGACGGCAAGCGTCAGCGGCACCAGCCGGCGGCCAGGGTGCGCGTCGATGGTTTTCGTCAGCACTGCGATGGAGAGCGCCACCGTCGCTGTCGACGCCGAGATGAGCCAGGCGGTCGCTGTTGGGGTTCGGCCGTCGCCGGCGTGTTCGACGAGCCCGATCATGCCTGCCCCCGTTGCGGAGATGCCGATCGCAAGCAGCAGGTGTCCATACATCCACGCGACCCGCGCCCGTCCAACCCCGGGCACCCGCCCGCCGACGAAGTCGAAGTAGTTCCACCAGAACCCGAAACCGATGGACAGTGCGATCAGCCCGGTCGCAATCGTCCGAAAATCGTGCTCGGAGGCGGCGAGCCCGTTGGCGACGCCAACGACCACCTCGCCAAGCACGATGATCGTAAACAGGCCGAACCGCTCGGCGAGCGACTCGGTGACCCGTGTGGCCTGGACCATCTGATCGCTGCGTGGGCGCAGGGTCATGACCAAGTTGCCTGCGAGCGACAGTCCGACGGCTATGCCCCACAGCGCCAACCGGACGTCCTGGTTGTCGAGTGCTGCGCTGATGGCAACGATGACGGCGATGATCACGATGCCCTGCACGTAGCGGCCGGCAACGGGGCGCCACTCCGGGGTATCGAATCGGCGCACCTCGAACCATTGCCAGGCGATCAGCATCACCAGCAGCGTGAAGACGATGGCGAAGCCGCGGCCGTCGCTTGGATCTTCCGCTGCCTGGACGGTGAACACCGACAGCAGAACGAGCAGCGACACCTGAGCGAAGATGTAGGTGCGGCTCCGGCCATCCTCCCTGCCGTGCAGGTCGTGGTAGAGGGTGCCGTTGACCCACGCAATCCAGATCAGGGCAAACACGATGAGGAAGTCGCGGACGCCGACCCAGGTGACGTCGCCCGCAAGCGAGCGAGAGATCTGTGCGATCAGCACGACGAAGACCAGGTCGTAGAAGAGCTCGAGGTAGCTCACCGTGCGGTGGGCGAGCACCTCGCCGTGTCGGCGCGGCGGTCGAAACCACCTCGAATCACCGCGTGGCCGTGTAGTGGGTGGTTCGCTCATGCGACCCGATCAGAGGTCGAATGTCTGGCCGGTCAACCCTTCGCTCAGGGTCCACAGCTGGCGTGCCCGTTCCGGGTCGACGGCATAGGAGCGAACGCCGGACACCTGCGAGTCGTCGTCGATGGGCGCGATGCCGCAGTCCTCGAGGTAGATGCCGCCCATGCCGTCCAGCTCAGGTGCGGTTGCGGCGTACACCGTCGTTGCGGCGCCGGCTGCGACCGACTTCAGCCCCATCGATCCGGCCGGCCGGCGCGATTGCAGGGCTTCGAAGTCCTGTTGCTGCATGTGCCGTGACAGGTCGGTCATGATCGTTCCCGGATGCACCGCAAACGCTCGGACATTGCGGTCCCGCAGCCGCCGGTCCAGTTCGACCGCGTGCAGCACGTTGGCGGTCTTGGCCTGCCCGTAGGCCGCCCACTTGTCGTAGTCACGATGCTCGAAGTTCACATCATCAAGGTGCACGTCGTCGCGTTGATGACCACGGGAGCTGAGGTTCACGATCCGGCCCGATCCGTTGGCAACCAGGGTTGGGGCGACCAGGCCCGTGAGCAGAAAATGGCCAAGGTGGTTGGTGCCGAACTGCCGCTCGAACCCGTCGTCGGTCGTGCCCTGCGGGCAGGCCATCACACCAGCGTTGTTGATCAGAATGTCCAGTGTTTCGTGGCCGTCCACCCACCGCTCTCCAAACCCCCTGATGCTGGCCAACGACCCGAGCTCCAACTGTTCAATCTCGATGTCGTCGTTGCCGGTCGACGCCTTGATGGCATCGACGGCGGCGGAGGCCTTGGTGAGATCGCGTGCGGTGATCACCACGCTCGCACCCTTGGATGCCAGCGCACGTGCGGTCTCTGCGCCGAGCCCTCCCGACGCGCCGGTGATCAGCACCGACAGGTCGGAGAGGTCGAGCCCGTCGACCACCTCGTCGGTGGTCGTGTCGGGCCCAAAGGCGCTGCGATCGATGTCCATCATCCGATTGTGGCCGCTGCGCTCGCCCGCCGTGCGGTATTTCTGGACCGAAGGCTGCGTTGGAGTCCTCGACAGATTTTGAGCTCAACCTGTCTCAGCTGACCCAGGAGGCGATCCAACGGGTCGCGGCTGAGCGCGAGGGCGAGACCCTTGCGGTGCGGGTGACAGCAGCCAGTGATCGGATCAGGCGCCTCGATATCGACTGGCCCACGCAATCTCTCGATGGGGAGCGCGCGCAGGCCGGCGAGCGATGACCATCGTCGTCGACGCAAACGTTGCGATCGCCGTGCTCAATCCCCATCACCTGTCTCATGAAGCGGCGCTCAAGAGGTGCCCGCGCGACGGCAAGCTCCTCATCCTGGGGATCACACGCGCAGAGGCTCTGATCCATGCCACGCGGTCGAGTCAGTTCGAGAATGCCGATGCCGAACTGCGGCGACTCGGGTTCGTCACGGAGCCGCTCGACAACGCCGTGGCCGATCGGGCGCGCCAACTCCAGGCCGACCACGGCAACAAGAACTTTCCCATGGTCGATGCCGTCGTGGCTGCCTTTAGAGCGGAACGCAGGCTGCCCGTGATCACCTGCGACGCAAAGTGGCCTGCCATGGACGAGGTCGAAGTCGAGACGCTCTCTCCCGCCAGTGCGGGCGGGTAACGCCAGGCCAACCCCACGCTGCGGGGTAGCCCCTCTGGAGGAGACAGGCTTGAAGGGCCGCAAAGAATCGGATCGACACTCTCGCTCGCGTTGCGACTGCGCTCGATCGGCCCTTGATGCTGTCGTTCCCCGTGAGATCCCGGATCAGATGACCGACGCTATTCAGGTTGCCTGATCACGTGGGGCGCCGCCTTGTCTCTGTACCTCGTCGGGCCCATAAACCGAAGGTCGCAAATTCAAATTCTGCCAGTATTACCAACGACATCGGCTGAAAGCGTGGAATCTAAACGGTTCAAGACTATCTCTATCTTCATAAGCATTCGGTGCCTAGCTGGCCGATTCACCATATGTCAAACCTGTTTCAAGCCATCCTGGGGGCGCAGAAACTTCCGGCCTTTAGATAGATCGATGTGCTGTCGTTGGGTGGACCTCTAACGACAGACCTAGCGATGCTCCCATAGCCCCGGATGCCCCGGCTTGCATGGAGGAGCTTCTGCCACACCCGTGCCGGTTCCGTGACGCCCTGGCTGTCCTGCGCCCCACCTCCGTGGCCCGAGGAGAGGTCGCCGCATGCCCAAAGGTTGCGAGACCGGCAACCCCGCTCGCCATGTAGCGTCTGAACATGACAGAGCAGTCTCCTGCCGGCTGGCACCCCGACCCATTGGGGCGCCACGAACTTCGATACTGGAATGGCGGTCAGTGGTCGGAGCACGTGTCAACCAGTGGGCGGCAGGCGATCGACCCTCCGGTCCAACCACAACCCCGGGCGGCGGGTAAGCATGGCCGAAAGGTTACGAAGCAACTACGCAAATTGGGCGTCTCGGCAAGTGCGCAACCTGGGGGCGGCACGTTGTTCACGGAGCCGGTGCTGGTCTTCAACCAAAACGCCAAGCTCCTCGAGGTCAACGCTGAGTACACCATCTACAGCCAAGGCGGCACGGTAGTCGGCGCTGTTCGCGAGGTTGGACGGACGTTCATGAGCAGGACATCAGGACCCTCTCGTAACCGGCAATCGCACAACTTCGAGGTCGTCGACACGCACGGCAAGGTGCTCCTTCGTCTGAACCGTCCGGCGAAGGTTCTCAGGTCAAAGATGTCCGTGTTCAGTGAAGACGGCGAGGCCATCGGCGAGATCGCTCAAAAGACGCTCGACTTCGCTGGATTCTGGAGCTTCGGCACGAAATTCACCCTTGAGTCCCACGGCCACCCGGTGGGTTCGATGATCTCGGACGGCCAGGAGGGCTGGGAATGTGTCATCGAAGACCCAGCCGGCAACCAGGTCGCGCAGATTACACGGTCCTGGGCGGGCATGACGAAGGAGATGTTCACCAAGGCCGACAATTACGTACTGCAATTCCGTCGGCCGCTCGAGGAACCCCTGCGCTCCCTCGTGATCGCCGGCGCCGTTGCTCTCGACACAGCGTTCAGGCAGAAATAGAGCTCTCCTGCTCGTGGGTGCCGAGCGAGGCGAGCAGTGACCACGGTACGGGGGCCGCACCCATTTCGAGTGCCCTAGTTGTTCGGGTCCTTCGCGACAAGGATGGTGCTGTCTTTTGGTGGGCGCCGGTGACGACGGCTCCCTCGTCGGGCTCATAACCCGAAGGTCATAGGTTCGAAGATTGCCCCCGCCGCTGACGAGAAGGCCCGGAGCTCGTTGGGATCTCGCCCGTTCTGGTTCCCCACCTCGACGACTTCCTCGTGCATCAACTCGCGCTCAGTTCCGAGGTCTTGGGCGACCAAAACGTCTAGGGACGACTCAATGCGACAACCTGATCTGGTGACAGGCTGACCTCGAGGGGCGTGTCCACCCACGGGTTGGGAATGTTTGGCAATACATGTTGATCAAGCTGTTCGACAAGGGCCTTGATTACCGAGTGTGCATGTTCAGTTCGGTTTCCCATAAGTGGAACTTTGTCCCGAAAGCTCTTTACGGGTTCATGGATCGCCAACGGTTTCAGTCGATTGTGGAGATCGAAGAACTCCGAGCGGAGTTCCTTCGCGCTACTGTCCAGCATCCGCATTGCGACTTCAGAGCTGCCCTCTTCCGCTAGGCATATCGCAGCAAGAGCATCAAACTTCGTTTGGGATAGAAGGGCCCGAACGAAGAGCACAAGCTCTTCTTCGAGCTTGCCTTCGCGGGCCAACCTTTCGACTTCGTCAGCCCAAGGCTGACTCTCTCCGTGCTTCTTCTCGTACTCGATCTGTTCCCGCTCAAGTTGCTCTTTGAAGCGCCGGACCCACCTACGGCGAGACGCGTAAAGCGCTTCGATCCGCGCCCGCTGCGCGGCGAGCTCCAACCGAAGGTACGGAGGCAGCGGACCGTACTGGACGGCATGGCCGGTGGTGACGAGGAAGGCCTCTGCGGCGTCACAGATGCCGTGGTCAGTGTCCTCGAGGCGCGCTTCGATCCGGTCGACGGCGGCTTGAATTGACGCAAGCGCTCTCTCGAGTCGCGCTTGCTGTGCGACCGCCGCCGCAGCAGCGATCGCTACGGGGATGAGTATCGGAGCCATCGCCACCAAAGTGGTTCCGCTCGCTGCGGCACCGGCGACCCCTCCGGCTACGGCACCTGCGCCCCCTCCCACAGCGGCAGCCGAATCCGATACCACCCTGCCGTGCTTGACTATCTGGCCTGTTGTGCTGCTCACCGCTATTGCGGCGTCGCCTGTTGCCGTCTCCATGAGCTTTAGCGAGCCATTCGAAAGGCCCTTCATCACCGTCGGTGGGAAAACTACCGACAGCCCTACCCCAAGTTCCGCCGACTTTCGAAACAGCGCAGCGGCGGCGGGTGAGGCCTCTGCGACTGCCTTTAGAGCAGGGAACATTGTTGCTGACAGGACAGGAGCGACGGACTCCAGCGGCTTGTAGCTAGCTAGGGGTTCGAGTCGAAGTAGAGGCCCTGCAAGTGCCTCCACGTCCTCACCCGACGTCGTTGCGACAAGGTCATCGATGGAGACTTCAACAACTTCGAGTTCCTGCGTTGGCATCCGCCGACAATAGGGACCGGAAGGTACGAGAAGCGAGGGCGGCGAAGACAGGATTCCGGATCAGGTCGAATGGATAGGTCGCTGAGCAATGGACTCGAGCGGGCAGTTACGGAGTGACGAGTTCGGCGCGGACCACCACGCACGTCGTAACCCGTACCATGTGGTGGGCTGAACCGGAGGTGAGCAACGTGACAACAGCTATCCAAGTAGACCTCAGCGTCGACCTGAACACCATGGATGAGACGGGGCTGCCCTGGGCCTTTCTCGATGAGGCGCCAGATCCGTCGCTCATTGTGGCGGGCCACCACATCGTGGTCGGCTCTGGCGCTGCGACGGCTGTTGCCATCGTGGTCGATATCACCGGTGAAGGTATCGTCCACGTGCAGCCAATGCGCGGCTCGGTGGCCTCGAACGCTCATCTACTCGACGTCGACCGTGCATCGAGCGTCTAATTGGCTGCTCGGCGATGCTGGCTTCGTGTGGATGAGTTTGACGGACGATCTCGGTTGCTCGTCGGGCTCATCCACCCGAAGGTCGCAGGATTCCAGACTGACCCGATATGGACGGAGCGTTTCTAGGCCGTGTGATCGTGGATGGATTGGCCCGACATTTCGAACGTTCGGCGATCGACTGGGACCAGTTCACGCTGTCGAGCCCGTCTCAGCTTCGTTTTTGCCCCCGTTGACGTTGCGCCCTCACCAGCAGACAGCCGTCACCGACGTCATGGAGGGGTTCAAGAGTTCGGCAAGTAGGACGGACTGCCCCCTGGGGAACGCCAATTCACAACATCGCACACGCAACGCCGGTTCGCTGTAAGAATCCGAACCTGATGTCCACAGGATCTCAACCGGCGGCCGAGCCGGTTTCGCTGCCACGGGCGTTGGCTATAGCGGCGATGATGGGTGCTGCAGGTGCGGTGGTGGCGCTGGCGTTTGTGGCGGTCGTCTCGGCCGGCCAAAGCGTGTTGTGGCCGGACCCACTCGATCCGAGTGCGTTCTCCGGATCGATCAAGATCGTGATCGCCCTGACACTCGGCGGACTTGTGGTCGGGATCATCCACACATTGGTGCCCAGCGCGCAGGAGGACAACGTCTTCGTTGCTCTTGCGACGGGTCGGATCCAAAGCGACGCGATCCCGGGCGGTGTAGCGATCGCCGTGGTGTCGCTCATCGCTGGGTTCAGCCTCGGACCGGAGGTTCCAACCGGCATGGCCGCTGCGGGTATCGCCGCGTTTGCCGTCTCGCGACGGCTCGTGCGGCGAGCAGACTCGGATCTTGTGATGAGTGCGGCGATTTCCGGTGCATGGGGTGGGCTGTTCACCGCCCCGTTCACGGCGCTCTTGTTGAGCATCGAGTTGGGTGTGGGACGCAACGTGATGCGATGGGCGCGCCTTGCGGCCGATGCCACTGCCGCGATCGTGGGATTCGCGATCTTCTTCGCCGTCAACGCCGGCTGGGCGAATCTGATCCGGTCGCTGGATCTCCCTACGTTCGAGTTTGGGCTTCCCGAACTCGCCATCGCAGTGGGTTTCGGGGTCTTCGGAGCGATCATCGGCACGGTCTTCAAACTGTCGACCGTGGGGACGCAGAAGCTGGCAGCACCCCTCGCGGGGCGGCCGGTGTTGCGTTGCACCGGCGTCGGGCTGATCCTCGGCCTTGTCGGGATGGCGCTCCCGCTCACGTTGTTTCTTGGCACCGAAGGCCTCGTCGATGTCACCAGCCACCCGGCCGAACTTGGCATCGGTCTCATCCTGGTGAGCGCGCTCGTGAAGATTCTGGCGACGACGGGCGCGTTGTCGTTCGGCTTCGTCGGAGGACCGATTTTCCCGTTGCTGTTCGTCGGGGGCAGTCTCGGTTCGGTCGCCCACCTGGCGATCCCGGGTATCCCCCTAGGGCTCGCAGTGGCCGCGATGATGGCGGCCGTTCCATCGGCGGTGATTCCGGTGCCGCTGAGCATCGCCACCCTCACCGTGCTGATTGCAGGCATCCCAGCCACCGAGAGCACCGTGGTGTTCGCTGCGGCGATCGTGGCGTTGGTCTGCAGCCAGGCGATCGCACCGATCCTGGAGAAGTCGAAGCCGAAGCCGACCGCTGCATAGCGGGGGTGAGTTGCGACGCCAGACTTGGGTGCGGATCCCGCCACCTCCCACGGTGGGGTCGATACTTGTTGCAGTGCTCGATGTACTCGCCGAGCCGGGCTCGAAGTTGGTTTTGATGGGTGGTTCATGCCCTGCCCTTGGGCGAGAACGGGCGCTGGCAGCCTAGGCAGTGCGGTTCAGCTCCATCGGTGCAGGTCCTCGATGGTGTCGATGTCGTCGCGGTGGCCGGCACGCTGGACTACGGTCACCTCGTCCGGAGAGCGGGCAAGAAGCATGCGGGCGCCGATGTCTCCCGACGTTGGGCGAATCACCCAGGCCGAACACCACCGCTCCGCAGGCGCAAGTCGGCAAGCAACGGCCTAGAATCCCAAGGGATTCTGGGCCTGTTTCGTTCTCGTCACGTTGGAAGAGTCGTAGTCACTGGGCGCTGGACTCTCCCCCTGCATGGTGAATTGGGGTAGCAGGTAGGCCAAGCCGGGGCTGCAGGGTCGAAACATAGCGCTTGTGCGATCATCGCAAATGTGCGATGGTGTTTCTCGTGGCTGAGGTAGAGGCACATGACGAAGTAATCGAGTGGCTCGATGGCCTCAACCAGTCCGACTGGCACCGGACATCGGTGGTGATCGACCGTCTCAACAACGAACGGGCCGAGGTTGACCGGGCCCGCAAGGCCGCTCGGAACTGCGCTGAGAAGAATCCGTAGAAGGAGACCACGATGGCGAACAACTCCCGATGGGAAGACATCAAGAATGCAAAGGGCAAGCCCTCAGCTGAGGTGCGTGCGGAGGTCGAGCAGGACCTTGACCTTGGCCAACTCATGTACGACCTGCGTACCGAGGCTGGGTTGAGCCAGCGTGAGTTGGCTGATCGGATGGGCACGACCCAGTCGGTTATCTCCCGGCTTGAAGAGGGCGGCGGTGCAAAAAATCGGATCGACACTCTCGCTCGCGTTGCGACTGCCCTCGATCGGCACTTGGTGCTGTCCTTCCCCGCCGAGATCCCGGATCAGATGATCGACGCCGTACGGGTTGCCTGAACGGCTGGGGCGCAGCCTTGTCTCTGTAGCTATCGGGCTCATAACCCGAAGGTCGCAGCTCAAGTCCTGTTCCCGCCACCAAATCGGTACGCAAGAGGCCCCGCTTCGGCGGGGTCTCGTCGCATCCGGGTTTGACCGGGTGCGAGGCGGTCCCGAAGGCGCTCAGCTGGCGGTCAGCGTCGCCGACCGGCGGGCTCTTAGCTCGGGGCTCGGGGACGGCGCGCTCGCCGGTGCGCTCGGCACCGCTCTTACGGCAGTCTCCCCCAATTGCTCAGCGGCTTGCTGCCCACGGCATCAGCTTGATCACGATCGAGCGAGAGGAACGTCAGAGTCGGATCTTCTTCTTCTCGCCCATTCCGAAGATCCCGTCGAGGCTGGTGGTGCGCCCGGCGGCGGTGATCTGTCCCTGGAACCGCCCGTAGGGTGCGTGGTATTCGGCCAGCGAGTGGCGCGGGCCGACGTGCAGGGTACTGGGAACCTCCGGGGTGAAGGTCACCTCCACCAGACCGTCGCGATCAGAGATGTGCCAGGGACCCTCAACGCCATCGGGCCGGTCGAAGGTGACTGCTGGCAGTCGGTGGAGCCCGCCGTCGCGCCACAGCACGTTCTCGTTGTTCACCTCGGGGTTCAGCGCCTGGTTGCGGGTGAGGTTGAACCCGAGCAGGGAACCGCCCTCATGGCGGGCACCGGTGACCCAGTCGTAGATCTGCGGGGACGGGTACTCCCCGTGGTGGTCATCGAGGATCAGAAACGACCGATCCTCGTCGAACGTGATGGTCTCCTCGCCGATGCTCAAAACGCCGGTGAACGGCACCAGAACCTTGTTCGTGCACAGGATCCGGTCTGAGGGGAACGGATGGCAGACGGCGAGATGGCGGGTGTCTTCGTCGATCAGGCCGGTGCCGGTCAGCGACATAGAGGGCAGGCTGTTCCTCCCAGCGTGGTGACCGTCGAGGTCAATCCTGCCATCGGCAAGCGCGTTCGTGATCGTGAGCGCGCTGCGACGGCTCCCGCCCCGGGACACCGACCGTTCCAGCCCCTGAGCCACCTCAACGCTCCGGGCTGGCACCTTGTTGATCCATCGCAGGCGGCGTCCGCTCGCCTGGTGCACGGCGATCACCATGACGATCCCGACGACCTTGGCGTTGTAGACCGCGCCCAGCACGAACCACTCGTCGTTGCCGAGCTGGAACGCCTCCCACTCCTTCGTTCGGAAGTCTCGCCCCCAGTTCGCCATGCGGCCTCGCCACCCCGGCGTCTGCACGATGTCGCCCAAGTTGAGCTGAGGGACGGGGCCATCGAACGAACCGAGCTGGTGCCGGCCATCGATGACCAGGGCAGCCGGTGGGGGCAGCAGCGCAGGCGGAAGGGGGGTCGTCACGTCATACCGCCATCATCAACCAGAGCCGCTCGACAACAGCGTTCACGGAGCGACGAGTTCGGCGGTCACCTTCCGCAGGTCGGTCAGCGTCCGCTCGGCGGCGCCCGAGGCGATCGAGGTACGTGCCGCTTCCAACGCCTCGCCCAAATCGTCGTGCAATCCGGACACCACGAGCCCGGCGGCAGCGTTCAACAGGATCAGATCGGCGTCGGGCCCCGGCTTGCCGGCCAACACCTCGGTGATGATGCGGGCGTTGTCGACCGGGTCTCCCCCACCGATCTCGTCGCCTGAAACCTCGGTGATCCCGACCTCGGACGCATGCAGCGTGCGCCGCTCGACCCGGTCGGCGCTGACGTCGACGATCTGGGACGGGGCCGAGGTGCTCAGCTCGTCCAGCCCATCCTGGCCGTGCACCAGCCACACCCGGTCCACGCCACGGCGGCGCATCACGTCGGCGAGCAGCTCCAACCGGGACGGGTCGCTCACCCCGATCACGGCCCGCTTCAGCCGTGCCGGGTGGGCGATCGGGCCCAACATGTTGAACACGGTCGGGATGCCCAGCTCGGCCCTCACGGTGGCGGCGTGGCGCATCGCCGGGTGAAACATCCGTGCAAAGGCGAAAGCGATGCCCACCTGGGAGACGCATGCCGCCACCTGGGGACCGTCGAGCTCGACGGCGATGCCCAGCTCGTCGAGCACGTCGGACGATCCGCTGGTCGAGCTGGCCCGGCGGTTGCCGTGCTTGCACACCTTGGCGCCCGCACCCGCCGCCACGAAGCTGGCGGCGGTCGACACGTTGAGCGCCCTGGTGCGGCGGCGGGGCGAACCGCCGGTGCCGACGATGTCGATCACGTTGTGCTGGGACAGCTCGAGCGGCGCTGCGGCATCCAACATCGCGTCGACCATGCCCGACATCTCGGCCGCCGCCTCACCCTTGCCCCGCAAGCCGAGCAGAAAGCCGGCCAGCTGGGCGTCGGTGGCCTCGCCGGCCAGCACAACCGCCATCGCATCGCGGCCCTCGTCGGTGGTCAGGTCGGAGCCGTCAACCAGCCGACTCAGGAGGGTCGGCCAGCCGCCGTGAATGAAGAGGTTGCTCACAGCTCGATCCTACGGGAAGCGCTGTTGCGGCCGGTTGAGGCGCTCGTGGCTGGTGATCATCAGCTTTCGTAGTCCTCGACCGTGGCTTCCGAACGCTCGCTGGCGAAGTCGGGGTCCAGGTCGAACTCGCGCCGAGCGCGGCGCTGACGGAGCAGGTCCCAGCACTGGTCCAGCTCCACCTCGATCTGGGCGACCCGCCGACGGTCGGCGTCGGAGGCGGTGCCGTCAGACTCCTTGTGGCGGAGCTTCTGCTCCTCCTCGGTGAGCGCATTGATCGCTGCAAGCTGCGAGTTCTCGGCCATGGCCATCCCCCTGATCGATCGAAGTGGGTGAAGCGATTTTAACGAGGCACCGGGTCGACTTCGCGGGCGGGGCGTCCCCTGCCATGATCGGGCGATGGCGAAGCGACCCAATGTGCTGGTGGTGCTGTCCGATCAGCAGCGACCCGACTCCTGCGGCGTGTTTGGACAGCGCCTGGACGTGACGCCCAACCTGGACGCCTTGGCGGCCGACGGCGTCGCCTTCGACAACTCCTTCACCGTGCAGCCGCTGTGCGGACCGTCCCGGGCGGCGTTGCAGACCGGGCTGATGCCCACCACCACCGGGTGCTGGCGCAACGGCAGGTCGCTCCCCCAGGATGCGACGACGCTGGCGACTGAGCTGGGCTCGGCCGGCTACTGGACCGGCTATCTGGGTAAGTGGCACCTGGCCTCCGACGGCGGTTACCTGCCCAAGCCGGGCACTGGCGCCACCCGGTTTGGCAACCGCCCGGTGCCCCCCGAACGTCGGGGCGGCTACAAGGACCTGTGGCTCGCAGCCGACTCGCTGGAGGCGACCTCGCTCCCCTACCGGGGCCACCTCTTCGACGGCGACGGCAACCGGGTGGAGCTGACCGGCTTTCGGGTTGACGCCATCACCGACCTGGCCATCAAGGCCCTCGAGGACCAGGCGGACGACGAGCGGCCGTTCTTCATGTTTGTGTCGTTTCTCGAACCGCATCATCAGAACAACCGGGGCCGCACGATCGGACCCAAGGGGTGGGCCAAGCGGTTTAGGGACTACGACGTGCCCGCCGACCTTCAGGGCACCCTCGGCGACTGGCGCTGGAACTACTCGGAGTACCTGGCCTGCTGCGCGTCGATCGACGCCAACCTGGGTCGCCTCACCGGCGCCCTCAAGGCGCTGGGCGAGCTGGACGACACGATCGTCGTCTACTCCTCCGACCACGGCAGCCACTTTCGCACCCGCAACGCCGAGTACAAGCGCTCGCCCCACGATGCCTCGATCCGGGTGCCGCTGGTGGTGCGTGGACCCGGCTTCCGCAGCGGGCAACGCAGCGATGCGATGGTCAGCAGCCTCGACCTGTTACCCACCCTGGTGTCGGCCGCCGGCGGCGAGCCGGTACCCGGCGACGGGCACCCGTTACAGGAGTTTCTCGACGGGCGGGCCACCCGCACGTCGGCGCTGGTGCAGATCAGCGAGTCGCAGGTGGGGCGGGCGCTGCGCACCGAGCGCTACACGTACGCGGTGACGGGAACCGGCTTGGGACGCCTCGCCCGCTACCGGGACTCGGCCGCCGACGCGTACGAGGAGCACGTGGTGTACGACAACGTCGACGACCCGGCCCAGAGGCACAACCTGGCCGGCACCGCTGCGACCGCCGAGCTGCGACGGTCGCTGGCCACCCAGCTCGAAGATGAGATCGAGCGCCTGGAGGGCACCCGCCCACGCATCCTCGTCGGATCGAGCTAGAGGGAGCAACGCCATGTACCGCCCCAACACGATGCCGGCGCACGGCGAGAAACTCCTACCCGAGGACGTCGCCACGTTGGGGCCCGATGGGGCCGACCTGGCGATGGCCTACCTGGCCCACCGCGAGCACAACGAGACGACGCCGCTGCACGAGCTCAGCGGCCTCGCAGCCGAGCTGGGCGTCGGGGCGGTGTACGTCAAGGACGAGGGATACCGGCTGGGGCTCGGCAGCTTCAAGGCGCTGGGCGGCTCCTACGTGGTCGTCCGCCTGGTGCTGGCTGAGGCCTCGCGTCGGCTGGGCCGAAAGGTCGATGTCGGGGAACTCGAGAGCGAGGCGGTCCGTGCGGTCGCCGCCACGATGACGTTCGCCTGCGCCACCGACGGCAACCACGGACGGTCGGTGGCCCAGGGCGCCGAGCTGGTCGGCGCCGAGGCGGCGATCTTCATGCACACAGGCGTCAGCGACCAACGGGTGGCGGCGATCGCGCGTTTCGGCGCAACGATCATTCGAGTGGACGGTAGCTACGACGACTCGATCGTCGAGGCGGCCCGGGTGGCCGACGCCGAAGGCTGGACCGTACTGTCCGATACCTCGTGGCCCGGCTACGAGGAGATTCCGGCGATGGTGGCCCAGGGCTACACAGTTCTGGCGCGCGAGTCGCTTGACGAGATGGCGGCGCCGCCCACCCACGTGTTCGTCCAGGCCGGGGTCGGCGGCTTTGCTGCTGCCGTCGCCGGGCACCTCGCCGCAGTGCTCGGGGCGGACCGTCCCCGCGTGATCGTCGTCGAGCCCGAGCGGGCGGCCTGCCTGTTCGCATCCAACGAGGAGGGCAGCATCGTCACCGTGCCCGGCGCCGAGCCGACCGTGATGGCGATGCTCGAGTGCTACGAGCCGTCGCCGCTGGCCTGGCGGGTGCTCGACCGGGTGGCCGACGGCTTCCTCACGCTGGGCGAGGCGGAGTCGCCGGCGGCGATGGTGCGCCTGGCCCGTCCCGCATCCGGCGACCCGCCGATCGTCGGCGGCGAAAGCGGCGTGGCGGGCCTGGCCCGGCTGCTGCAGGGGGCCGATGACCCGGGGCTGCGGGAAAGCGGTGGGGTCGCCGCCCCAGTGGGCAAGCAGACCGGGGGCAAGCAGACCGGCGGGCCATCCGACCGACATTCGCCCGCGTCCACCGGCCGGAAGGTGTCAAAAGTCATCGGATCGATTCGTCGAGAGCTTGGAAATCCG
>NZ_DAOLGP010000054.1:0-17334 GCF_035329545.1 Candidatus Neomicrothrix sp. | reverse complement strand
CCGAGACCGCTGGTGCCAATGACCCCGAACACCAACATCAATCCGCGCACGCTCTAAGCCCAAAAGCAAACCAGCCAGCACCAACCCCTCCACGATCGTCGGCCCCCAGCGGGCCCACCTCGATTCCTTCGGCAGTTCAACAACTAAGTCAGGGCGCGGTCGGACTGCGGTTGCGGCTAGCCACCCGAATGCCGCCATCAGGGTCGACACGAAGCGAGATGTGCTGCGGCGCCGAATCGGCAGGTCACCTTTGGTGCTGAGGGGCATGACCGAACATCGTTTCACAGCGCTACCATCTGGGGTCACCCGTCGGTCTGGGGGGTTCCATGCGTTGTTGGGAGGGTCAAACCGTTGGGCCACACCGGCGATTGAGCGGGATCCCGTTTTGTGCCGGTCAGGTTCGCCCCGTCCAAGATCGCCTTGTCCAAGATCGCCTTGTCCAAGATCGCCCCGGTCAGGTCCGTGTCGCTTCGGTGAGCGAACACTCGGTGCACATTCGCTCTGGTCAAGTTCGCTCTAGCCAGGGTTGCCTCGGCCAGGTTGGCCTCGGCCAGGTTGGCCTCGGCCAGGTTGGCCTTGGAGAGGTTGGCGTCGTGCAGGTCCGTAGCGGCGAGGTTCGTCTCCAGCAGGCGTGCCCTCCGCAGGTCTGCCCCGGCCAGGTTTGCTTCGGAAAGGTTCGTCAGGTGCAGGTTCGCCCGAGGGAATTTCGCCCTGCTCAGCCTTGCCGCCGAGAGGTTCACCCCGATCAGGTCTGCATCGGCAAGGTTCGCCCCGCGCAGGTCCCGCCGCCGGTCCACGCCAGCCCCCAGGAAACAAAAGAGGGACCCCCGAGAGGGTCCCTCGGCTCCTCAACAGAGGAACCATCAAAAGAACGAACGAGCCCTTTGCCCGCAACAACGGGGGTAACAGTTGAAGCGATCACCTTCAACGGGGCTCCAAGTTCAGGCCAGGTCCGCGGGCAACCCTGGCCGTTGCACCCGGAAGCTGTTAGAGCGGCTCGATGATGACCTCGGCGTTGTGCGCAGCGAGCCGCCCGAGATCGTCAGCGTCGCTCGTCAGAATTACGGCTCCACCGGCATCGATCGCTGTCGCTACGACGACAGCATCGATGGTGGAACTCAAGTTCGCAGCGCCCAGCAGACCTCCAGCAAGTCGAGCGGTCGCCTCGTCTGCCGCTGAAACATGGCCGACCGCCTTGACGATGCGATTGACCCGGGCATCTCTCGCTGTGCCCCGTACCGTCTCGGCAACAACAACCGATGGCAACGAAACCACCGCACCCGCTTCATGCGCAGCAGCAAGTGCGGCACGGGCGCGCTCCTCGTTTCTCGAGAGGCCTATGACAGCACCGCTGTCGAGGATCAGGCGGAGCGGCGGTACTTGGGTTCGGCGGGTCCTTGCCATAGCTCTCGTGCCTCCTCCAGTAGCTCAGGCGGGATCGGGCCCGACTCGGTCTCCATCTCGGCCAGAAGCTCGCCGAGCCGGTCGTGCTGTAGCTGGCGTTGTAGCGCTTCGTTCACGTACGCCGAGAGTTCCCGGCGGCCCGCTCGCTCCCTCGCCTCGGCAAGGACGTCTTCCTCGATACTGAGTGACACTTTAGACACGGCCATGCCCTTATCCTACCTAGAGTAGGAATCTGCCCGCAACGAGTTTCTCGTAGCGGCCTATTGGGGTAGCGCCGACCCGTCCTGAGGTGCAACACCATTGGGCGGGTGAGTGTTACACTGCGTCCCGTGCCGACAACCAAACAGCGCATCACGATCACGGCCACTGGTGAACTCGAACGCATCCTTGTGTCCAAGGGCGACTACATCCCGATCTGAGCCCCTCGGCGCTGGTTGCGATGCTGATTGAGCGGGGCCATGCGGCCAGTAGTGAGGCGCTCGGCAGGGAAGCGCTCGTGCGAGGGCTTGCCGGGTCCCAGGCCTACCCCGCCGGCTATTTGAAGGAGTTGCGCGACGAATGGCCGGACTGATCGTCGCCGATGCCAGCGCGCTGATCGCCTACCTGAACCCGGGAGACGCCCATCACGCCGATGCCGTGCAGGGATTGATCGATGTCGACCAGTTTGTGGTGCATCCGGTCACGCTTGCCGAGGTGCTGGTGCACCCGGCGCGCAGCGGCTCGGAGTCGACCTGGTGGGCCCCGCGTTTTCCGGACGGGCGTAGAACTCGTAATCCTCGTCGGGGTTCATTTTCTTGGTGGTTATCGACTGGTGGATGCTGCGTCCATAAGCCGGGTTGAGGCCCGACTGGCGACCTTTTGGTCGGAGGCGCTTGATGGGGCCGAGCTATAGCCGGCCTTCGTCTTGAGCCCAAGCAGTCTGCGGAGTTCCTTTCCGAGTCCTGCGTCGGCTTTGTCGAGCAGCGTCGCCGCAGCGGCGTGGTCTTGGCCGCTGGCGTGAACACCGAGCCGGGCGCAGCAGATTACGTCTGCCGCGGCTATGCCAGCATGCACGCACAGGGTGATGTACGCATCGCCAAGGTTGCTGTCGTTCGGAGGCCAGTTCGCTGATGAGCGACGCTGCGTCGCTGAATTGGCGGGCCTTGGCCATTCGGCCCGAGCGGTCCCTCGCTGAGCATTTTCTCGTCGGTGCGGCCATCAGAGGCTCACCCCGCCTGCCGGTAGTCCGGCCTTGGCTTCACGCTGGCGAGGTATCCAGGGGTGCCAGACAAGACGAAGCCGTCGCGAGCGATTTCAGCGAGAATCCGCTCGGTCGCGATCGTGTCTGCGACTTCTGACGCTGACATCTCAAGGACGCGTGCGTCGTTGCCGGTCCACGAAGTGCTTGCAGTCGCTAAGGCGTCGAGCTGCTCATGCCACTGCACGTCATCTTCGACGACGACCGAATCGGGTCGCACGACGAACACATCGATGTCGCTTCCCTCGGTCATCCTCCCGGTAGCGGCAGAACCGAAGAGCGCGGCAAAGTCACAGGGCGTCGACCAGGTGTCGATCAGGTCACGCATTCGCTTCAGAACTTCGCGGCTGGCGTCAGCCAGGCCGATGATGTGTGGGGCGCACACGTGCTGCCGGTTGAGCCGGTAGGTGTATGCGCGGCCAACTTGCTCGCTGTGAAGGACGCCCTGACCGGTCAATCGCATGAGAGCGTTTCGGACGCCGGCAACAGAGTGGAACCCAATGAGGTCGTGCACCTCAGGCGGAGTAAACGAAGCGTCGGCTCGTGCAAGCGCCGCGAGGACGTCCCCATCGATCGTCGGGGTCACCGCCAGGAACGGTCGACTCAAGATCATGCTCATGATATTACACCTATGTCAAGTATTATCCACACACTTTTGAAGGATTCGGTGCGGCGGCGCTGGTCGCCGACAATTCCGACTTGAGCGTCACGATCCCCGGCGTCGCGCTCAACCACGTGATCGAGCTGCTCGCACACATCGCCAACGGCAACGCCGTCACCATTGCGGCGGTGCACGCAGAACTCACCACCCAGCAAGCTGCAGACATGCTCGGCGTGTCCCGGCCCTACCTGATCGGGCTCCTCGAGGAGAACCAGATTTCGTATCGGCGGGTGGGAAACAGGCGCCGTATCCGCCTCACTGACCTCCTCGCCTACATGCGGGAGGACGACCTCCGCCGTGCGGAGACCGTCGCTGAGCTCACCGCCGAGGCCCAACGCCTCAACCTCGACTACTGAAGGATCGTCGTGGCCTTCGGAGCTACTTATGACGCCTGCGTCCTCTATCCGGCATGCCTGAGGGACTTCCGGGTTCGGTTCGGAGGACGACGCCGCATCACGTCGGCCGACGTGCGGCCACACCTACCCACCTCGTCAGGCCCTGCGCCATCGAACGACAAACGCGCGACGAAAGGCTAGGTTGCGATTGCGGGGAGGTACTCCCCGAGCGGTGGCCGTCACCGACGCCACCGCGACCACCCAGGCAACAGACGGAGACGAACATGCCACGAAGCGCTGGAGATCGATACGAGTGTGAGAAGTGTGGAGCTGCGCTGGTTTATGAGAAGCCGTGCACGTGCCCTCCGGAGATGGAGCATTCCGAGATCTGCTGCGGCGAGCAGATGAAGCGTTCGGAGCAGTAGCACTCGCTGTGACGGCCCCGCCGGGCCGAGCCTTACCGGTTCATCTCAGTCGGCCAGGCGGGCCCGTCCTTACCTCAGACCGGGTCTGGCTTCAGCCACCGTCCCGAGCCCGATGAAATGCGACCGCGTTACGGTGCGGGCGCGTTCGTGGTTTGCGCTGACCTGGGGACGTCGAGGGACGTGACCGCATCGAACACCTTGAGGTGGGACGGATCGACGTGCACGTCGACCATGGCGCCGGGGGAGAGGTGCAGGTCACGGAGAGATTCCAGTGATGCCATCGCGGCGATGGGCACCGGCCCGCCGACGCGGATGTGGACATCATTGCCGGCCGCCTCAAGGCCTGCGATCCGGGCGGTCCACGATCCGACCCCATTTGGCCCGTCCGGGAGGGCCACCGATACGTGCCGTGGAGCGATGACCAGGTCGACGGGACCGTCCGAGCCCGCCCGTGGGGCTGCGACCTCCGCCCGGTCGCCGAGTTCGATCACCGCTCCTCGCCTGTAGCCACGCAACAGGTTCGTGCCGACGAGGGCCGCGGCGTACTGAGTGAGCGGCCGACGTTCCAGTGCTGCCGGTTCGGCCACCTGGGCCACCCGACCTTCGTCGAACACGACGACCCGGTCGGCCAGTACCAGGACGTCGACGACGTCGTGGGCGACCAGCACGGTCATGCCTCCGAACTCCGCGAGGTGACGGTGCAGCTCGCAGCGGACCTCGAGGCGGGTCTCGGAGTCGAGCGCGCTCAGCGGTTCGTCGAGGAGCAGGAGGCGCGGGTCTCGGGCCAGCGCTCGCGCCAGCGCCACCCGCTGGGCCTGTCCGCCGGACAACGAGCGGGGTCGCTCATCGGCGAGGTCCTCGACCCCGAAGCGCTCGAGCCAGTCACTTGCGACAGCATCGGCCGTCTCCCTCGAGCCACCGGCGCGTCGTGGTCCATACGCCACGTTGTCCCGGACGCTCAGGTGTGGCAGCAGGAGAAGATCCTGGAACACGACACCCACGCCACGATGCTCCGAAGCTACCCATCGACCGGTCGACGGCTGGTCGAGAACCGTGCCGTCCAACGTCAACGAGCCCGATGACAGCCGAAGCAGACCAGCCAGCAGGTTCAGCGCCGTCGACTTGCCTGATCCGTTGGGTCCGACCAGTGCGATCGTCTCGCCGGGCGCACAGGAAAAGGCGGCGTCAAGGACAAAGCGCCCCAGGTCGAGTGTGCCGTCGAACTCAAGGCTCACGACAGCGGCCGCCATCGGTTCCGCAGCAGAGCCAGCACGATCAGGGTGGGAAACAGCATCAGCATGCTCAACAGCACAGCCTGGTCGAGGTCCGACTCGAGGGCCAGGAAGGTGGCGAGGGGAAGCGTCTGGGTGCGTCCGGGCAGGTTGCCGGCGAAGGTGACCGTCGCACCGAACTCACCCAAGGACCGTGCCCACGCCAGCGCCCCGCCCGCCGCCAGCGACGGTGCCACCAGGGGGAGCGTGACTGTTCGGGCCACGGAGGCCGGGCCGGCCCCCAACGTCGCCGCGGCCAACCCCAGCCGACGATCCACCGACCGGAAGCCGCTCTCCATCGTGATGACCACGAAAGGCAGGGCCACGAACGCCACCGCGACTATCACCCCGGCGGTGCTGAAAGGCAGCGTGACGCCGAACCAGTCGTCCAGCCAGCGCCCCGCCACCCCACGACGCCCCAGGATCGACAACAGTCCGACCCCGCTCACGAGGGGCGGCAACAGCAACGGCACGAGCACGACCGCACGGAGCAGTGCACGACCCGGGAACCGGGCGTAGGCCAGGATCCACCCCAACGGCACACCCAGCGCAAGCGACACTGCGGTCGAAGCGGTCGCGCAGAGTGCAGACAACCGGATGGCGTCGCCGACCCCCGGGCGAGTCAGTCGCTCGGCTGCGCCGCTCCACGGCGCGCGCAGCACCAGTCCGATCACCGGGAGTGCAAGGAAGAGGGCAGCAAGGACACCGATGGCAACGAAGACCCGAGGCGCCCGGTCGCCCGCTTCGGTGCGGGTGGACATGTTGATCAGGCCACGAGGAAGCCGGCAGCGTCTGCCAGCTCCTTGCCTTTGGTGGAGACGAGAAAGTCGACAAAGGCCCGCGCTGCGGCGTCGTTTTCGCTGGCCGTCAGTGCTGCGGCGGAGATCTCCGACGACACGTTGGACGAGTCGGGGATCACGATCTTGTCGACCTTGCCCCCACCGGCCTTGATGTCGGTGGCGAACACCAGGCCGACGTCGATCTCGCCGGTCGCTGCCTTGGTGACGACCCCCGGTGAACCGCCAGGCTCAAGCGTGTCCGCGCTCAGCGTGATGGAGCTCGCCGCGGCGAGCTCCTCGGCCAGCTTGCCGCACGGCAGCTCCATGGCACACAGGCCGACCCGCAGCGATGCGTTCCCCAAAGCGTCGATGCCTCGCACCCCACCGGGATTGCCCGCCGGCACGACCAACGCCATCGGGTTCCTCGCGATCACCTCGGGGTTCCCGTCCACCATGCCCTTGCTCGACGCCTGTCCCATGGTTCTGGCGTCAGGAGTGACCAGCACGTCGGCCGCCACCCCACCCTCGAGCTGGGCGAGCAACGATGGCACATGGCCCAGGTTCAACTCGACGCTGACACCGGGGTGATCGGATTCGAACTCCGTCTTCGCAGCCTCCAGCAACCCCTTCAGCGGTCCGGGGGCCATCACCGTCACCGTGCCAGACAAGGCTTCGGCCGAGGCGTCCGTCTGCCCCGTCGCAGGGGTCGACGACGCGCTGACCTTGCTGTCCTCCTCACCGCCGCATGCCACCCCCAGCAGCACCAACGCCGTCAAGCTGACGGCGGCGACCAGACCTCGGCTCCGTGTAGCTCGGATACCCATCATTGCTCCTGGTCCCGGCCTGCCCGGCCGATCCGTGGTACTTGTTGACCCGTGTGTGACGGGCTTCCTTCGACAGCGCGGCTCTCCGGGTCTTCAGCACGATCGGCGCTCGGAACTCGGTGGCTGGCGAGAACCGTATCAGCGGGCCCAGCGGCCTTCTTGGTGCAGGATGGACGCCTGTGGCCCTCCTAGGTGATCTGACCGTCCGGCCCGTCGCTGTCGACGCCACCGCCGCGACCCGATCTGGGGTTCGGTGAAATGACGACCCCTGCGGGCGACATCGCGACCCCGTCGGCCGGTCACCTCTTCAGGGTGTTTCTACGCCTGGGGGTGGGCGCGTTCGGCGGCCCCGCCATGGTGGCCTTCATCCGCCACAACGTCGTCGAACAACGACGATGGCTGACCGACCGCGACTTCCGTGAGGGCGTCGCTGTCTGCCAGACGCTGCCGGGAGCGACCTCGATGCAACTGTCGGCCTGGGTCGGTCTTCAGATGGCTGGCGTGACCGGTGCAGCGGCGGCGTTGATCGGGTTCGGCCTGCCAGCGGTCGGGTTGATGCTGGCGCTTTCAACCAGCTACCAGCAGTTGGCCGGAACCGCCATCGTCACCGCCGTGTTCGGCGGGCTGCAGGCGATCACGGTAGCGATCGTGGCCAGCGCGACCGTGTCGTTCGGACGCAGCTCACTTCGGAACTGGCGGCACTTCGTCATCGCCGCCGGTGCCGCCGGCGCGTTGGCGCTCAAGGTCCACCCGATTCTCGTCGTCGCTGCCTCGGGCGTGACTGCGGTCGCCCTCGGGCCTCGCCAGGAGACCGCCGACCTTCAGTCATCTTCGACCCCTCGCTCGACCACCCGGCCGCTGCTCGGCATCTGCGCCGCGGTGCTCGTTGGTTTCGCAATCCTCGCCGCCACCTCACCGGAGCTGTTCGAGCTCGGCACCCTCATGACCCGTATTGACCTGTTCGCGTTCGGCGGCGGCTTCACGTCGTTGCCGCTGATGTTCCACGAGGTCATCTCGCGCGGTTGGATGAGCACCACCACGTTCCTCGATGGTGTCGCACTGGGCCAGGTCACACCCGGGCCGGTGATCCTGACCGCGACCTTCGTCGGGCTAGCGGTCGCCGGATACCCGGGAGCAGCGGTTGCGACCATCGCCATCTTCCTTCCGTCGTTCCTGATCCTCGTCGGCGTCGCCCCCCACGTCAGTCGGCTGCGGGCCTGGCGTCGCTTCGACGCCTTGGTCGCAGGGCTCTCGGCTTCATTCGTCGGCCTGCTGGCCACGACCACCGTCCGGTTCGCCACCGAGGTGCCCTGGGATCCCTCACGCCTGGTGACCACCGGGGTCGCCTTCGGCGTGCTGGTCGCCGGTATCGACATCGTCTGGGTCGTCCTCGTCGGAGCGGCGGTCTCGGCGGGATTCATCGCACCATGAGACGGCCCCTGTGCCGCTTGGCTCCCCGGACTGGCGTAGAACTCGTACTCCTCGTCTGGGTTCATCTTTTTGGTGGTCATCGGTCCTCCCGGCACTTGTTGGCCAAACCGGCCGTTGCTTCGTGACAGCCGAGCGGTCGGCAGTGGTGCGGAATGCGGACGCAACCCTCACTATTTGCGCTCGGCTGCGGCTAGATCGGCTCGATTGTGACCTCGGGGTTGTGCTCAGAGAGCTGGCCGAGATCGTCAGCGTCGCCGGTCAGAATCACAGCTCCACCGGCATCGATCGCTGTCGCTACGACGACAGCATCGAATGTGGAGCTCGAGTCCGCAGCGCCCAGCAGACCTCCAGCAAGTCGAGCGGTCGCCTCGTCTGCTGGGGCAACACGGCCGACCGCCTTGATGGGATCGGGCCTGACTGGGTCTCCATCTCGGCCAGAAGCTCGCCGAGCCGGTCGTGCTGCAGCGGGCGGAGTAGTGCTTCGTTCACGTACGCCGAGAGTTCCCGGTGGCCGGCTCGCGTTCTCGCCTCGGCAAGGACGTCTTCCTCGATGCCAGGCCCGGCTTCATCCCGATCTGAGCCCCTCAGCGTTGGTGGCGATGCTGATCGAGCGGGGCCACGCTGCCAGTAGCGAAGCGCTCGGGCGAGGGCTTGCCGGATCGCAGACCTACCCCGCCGGCTGTCTGGAAGAGTTGCGCGACGAATGGCCGGACTGATCGTCGCCGACACCTGGGCGCTGATCGTCTATCTGTGCCCGGGAAGTGCGACATCAAGTCGGCATCACCACACCTGGCACCGGCGTGCTGACCTTTGACGCTCAACTGAACTCGGTCGCCAATGCGCAGGGGGGGGAGATGACGTAGTCGATCCGTCAGGGGCTGCCGCCGGCCAGCTCGTTCCCTGCAAAACTCACGCTGAGTGTTGGGATGACATGGTTTCAGCACGTGCTCGACGGCGCGGTGGATTGACTCGGCACTGCCCTGGCTACGCTGTGACAACGCTTCTCGCGCCTATCGGAGCCCCATGACGACGCAAGTGACAGGTGGTCCTGAACGGCTCTCCAATGCCGCTCGCCCGGAGCGCATGGAGAGGCGGAACCCGGGGCACAGAAGCTCGGTGGGTCTGCGTTGAACTGCCGGTTGGACATGCTCCAGTTCGATATAGCGGCTGCCGCCGGCTGGTACTCGGCGATCGCCGGACTACTTGCCGGCTTCGCACTGCTGGCGATTCTGCTGCCCCTCGATCACGAGGCTGTGCAAGAAGAAGATCGCAGCATCGCCGACTCGATCGTCGTCTTCACGTGTGCGTTCTTCGCGCTGCTGGTCTTGTCGTTCAACTACGCGGGGTTGTCGGGCCGGCCCAGCGACGGGGCGGCGGCCGGCATAGCGGCCCATGAGCAGTTCTTGTTCGGAGCGGTATTCGGTCTGGCGTCGTTGCTGCTGCTGTTCGGTCTTCGTGCCGTGATCAAGTCATACGGGGCCAACGCTGTGGTCTTCGCTTCTGCCCGTGACTCGATGCAGGTCGTGACCGCCCTGCTCGGTCCGATTCTCGCGCTGTCGTTGCAGTTCTCGAACGCGCTCGACCTTGAGCGAGTCCGGCTGGAACAGAGTGCGGGCAGCACAGCGAGCTGCGGACCCGGAGGTATCCCGTCAGGTGTGTGGATCAACTTGACGATCTCGGTCATCTCGATCCTGGCCGTGCTGATCCTTGCGGTGTTTCGGCGCCGTCTCCATCAAAATGTGGGAGCACCGGCCATCGTTGCGAAGGGGGTCTTGGTCGTCGGCGTGGCGGTGACGGTCTGGACTTCATTCGCAGTGCCGCTGCTTCCGGGGAGCTACGTCGCTGGGGCAGTGTTCGAACACGTTGCGTTGCTGGTCTTCGGAGTCGCAACCGTGGTGGTGTCGGCAGCAGCGTGGTCAGCGCGGTGAACGCCATCGTATGGAACGTCGCTCCCGATCATCTCCGCAATCCGGCGAGAGGTGGTTTCAGGCTCAGGCCATGGCGGCCTTGACCGTGCCGGCGTCGATCGCCGCCACGAGCTCGGCGTGGTCGGCCTGGGTCTGCGCCGCGTAGGCGACAGCGAAATCGGTCACCCCATCCCCGTGCGCCTTGCCACGCCCGAGGTACGACGCAATTGCGAGCGGGTCGCCGCTGCGGGCGTGGGCCCGGGCCAGACAGCCTCCACAGGCGAACGCGAAGTTTCTGAGGTGCGGTCCGATCCGCTGCTGTCGGGGATCACCTTCATGTCGCAGAACTGGCGAACGTAGAACTGGGCGTCGTCGACCGCGGTCCAGCCCAGCAACATGTCGGGTGCCGATTGGAGGAGGCGTTTCCCAGCCACCACGCGACGACATCGGTCAAGCGGAACCGGCGGAGCAGGTGACGCACATGCTCGGACTGCGTCGCCAGGTAGGACTCGACGACGTGTTCGAACAGGTTTCGCTGGTACCGGTCGTCGAGGTGGGTGCGGAAGGGCGGGTCGTCCACGATGTGGGCCCGACCCTCGACTTCGGTGGTGAGCCGTTCGTAGGCTCCCGCGCTTGTTCGCGCCGCGGACTTACGTTCAATCCAGTTCGACATGCGACGCTGCTCCGCCGGTTCGAGTCCCGACAGCAACTCGGCGGATGACGTCTGGCCGTACCAAATGTCGAGCTCGGACATGCCGGCGTAGTCGTTCATGGCCAGCTGGTAGCCGCGGGCAGCGGCGCGCGCTGCGGCCGCGCCGACGTCGTCGCCGAGATCGTTGTCCTCGGCCTTGACCACCACGCTGGTGGCCAGCCGCAGGAGATCCCACTCGAAGGGACCCCGCGCCGTCTCGTCGAAGTCGCGGACGTCGAACGCGAGTGTGCGCTCCGGCGTTGCCCAGAGCCCGAAGTTCAAGACGTGGGCGTCACCGCACAGCTGCACGTCCAGCCCGGAGTCGGGACGGGCCATGAGGTCGGTCGCCATGACCGATGCCGCACCTCGCAGGTAGGTCCACGGCGACGCGGCCATACGCCCGTATCGGATCGGCAGCAGGCGGGTGACGCGGTCAACGTCTTGGTCGCGCAGCACTTCGAGTGCGCTCCGCTCGCGTCCGCTCGGGTCCCACTGACCGACGGTCCGTCGAGGCAGCACCTTGCGGGCTGCCCGGCCGGCTTCCCGTGCGGCGGCGCGGGCCGTGACGCGGTCGTCGTTGGTGGCCCGGGGGTCGATGGTACCCACGGGAACATCTCGGTGACGAGCACCGGCGGGCCGTTGGCGTGTCGGCGGAGCAACGACGCCGCTGTCCCTGCGACGCCGAACGCATCGAACACCGGGAGCAGCCGGGCCATCGTCGCCCGACCGGTGCACGCCAACTTCGCCAGCCCGACCCCAGCCCGAGCAAGGCGACGAGGCCCAGCGAGACCCACTCCGGCTGCAACAGCATGGCGAGCCCGACGGCGGGTGCGACGTGTCCGGTCAGCGTGATGACCGGGCCGAAGTGCGACGTCAGGTTCGTGATCTCATGCACCTGGCCCGTCGCTGCTTTGAGCTGACTTGCTGCTCGGGATCGAGAGTGCCTGCTATTGCATCGCTGCCGCTGAGATGTCCGGATTGCGCCGCATGAACTCGACGAGCGTCGGCATGTAGGACTCAACCGGGGGACAGGCCACCCCGGTGTCGTCGAGGTCGGCCTGGTTGGCAGTGAGGTAGTAGGTGGGGTGGTTGAGGTAGGCGATGGTGCTGGAAGGAATGCGCAGCAGGCTGTGCACCCCGGGCACGTGGTCGATCGCGAACCGGGCCAGACTGGCCGGCAGCGGAACCGGGATCATTCGGCACCCGACGGCGTCGGCCATAGTGGCGTAGAGCTCGGCCACGGTGAGAGGTCGGGGATCGGCCAAATTGTAGACACGCCCAGACGAGCGATCCGTAGCCGACAAGGTGGCGATGGCTTCGATGACAAAGTCGCTCGGCACGATGTTGAAACGGTGCAGGGTGGGGTCCCCGACGGTGGGCATCACTGCCCAACGACCCTGTCGCAAAAGCAATTGAAGCGCGTAGTAAGGACCGTCGTACTTCTGGGTCTGCCCGGTGGTGCTGTCACCGACCACCACAGAGGGGCGGTAAATCGTGGTGGGCATGCCCTGGTCTCGTCGGGTTTGCACCTCCACCTCGGCCAGGAACTTGGTTTCTTCGTAGTAGTTGTTGAACTGCTGCCCAACGTCGAGGTCGTCCTCGCCAAACGCGCCGGCATAGCGGCCGCTGACGTAGCACGTGCTGACGTAATGGAACCGCTGTAAGGAATCTGCTCGCTCGGCGAAGTCCAAGACGTTGCGGGTGCCCTCGACATTCACTCTCATGGCCACATCGCGAGGCACGCTGAGGTCGTAGACAGCAGCCAAGTGCCACACTTCGGTCACGCCGGCTGCCAGTGCCGTCGGGTCGTCGAGGCCGAGCCCCGGGACGGTGATGTCACCTGTGACCAGATCAATCCGACCGGCCAGGTCTGGGTTTGCCTCGACCAGTTCCTCCAGCTGCCGTGTGGCGAGATCTGCGAAGTTCGACTGGATGAGACACGTCACTGTTGAGTCCGATAAGCGGGAGAGCACTCTCGGCAGCAATTGCACGCCCAGGAAGCCGGGGAAGCCAGTGAACAGAAGAGTGGACATAGGGCCAAGGTAGCTGGTTCAGGTGATCTTCCGGATCCGATGGTTGGTGGTGTCGGCGACGTAGACGGTGCCGTCGGGGGCGACTGCCACCCCGGTCGGGGCTGAGAATTGGGCGGTGTTGCGGTGACGGTGTGGGCCTCATTCGCGGTGGCGCGCTGGGCCGTGTGCGGATGCGTACGCGGAGGGGCCGGCCTGCTTGATTCTCGACGATCGGTTTGTCGGCCCGAGAGACCAGACTGCCTTGTAAAGCTAATGGACAATGTTAGTATTTCAAGGTGATCTTGCGTGAGCGAGCCCGAGAGCGGTTGAGCGCTGCATTGGGACGGTCTCCGGTGGTGGTGCTCACGGGCCCGCGCCAGGCCGGCAAGACGACGCTTGCTCGCCAAGTGGTTACCTCTCCAGCTTCGAACTTCTTTGATCTGGAGGACCCACGGGACGACGCGCGACTTGGTGACCCGACGCTGACGTTGCCGGCGCTCGAGGGCACAATCGTCATCGATGAGGCGCAACGACGCGAAGATCTGTTTCCGATCCTGAGGGTGCTTGTTGATGCTGATCGCCGGAACGGTCGATTCCTGGTTCTTGGGTCGGCTTCCCCCGATCTCGTCGGTTTGACGTCGGAGAGCCTCGCCGGCAGGGTCAGCCTGTTGGAGCTCCCCGGTCTGCACGTCACTGATGTTGGTGCCGACCGGCTTGATGAGCTGTGGACCCGTGGTGGCCTGCCTCCGTCGTTCACAGCCGACGACGACGAGGCTTCGGCTATGTGGCGTGAGGACTACGTTCGGACGTTCCTCGAGCGAGACCTCGCCAACCTCGGCGTGCGGATCCCGGCTACGACCATGCGTCGGTTCTGGACCATGGTCGCCCACTACCACGGCCAGACCTGGAATGGTGCCGAGCTGGCCCGCAGCCTCGCTGTTTCAGAGCCCACCGTCCGCCGCTATCTGGACGCGTTGACCGACGCGCTCGTCATCCGGCAGCTCCAACCGTGGCATGCCAATGTCGGCAAGCGTCAAGTGCGGTCGCCGAAGGTTTATGTCCGCGACAGTGGGCTCTTGCATCGTCTGCTCGGCCTCGATGACCGGGACGCGGTGTTGAGCCACCCCAAGCTTGGCGCGAGTTGGGAAGGGTTCGTGATCGAGCAACTGCTCACCCGTGCAGCCATGAAAGATGCGTGGTTCTGGGGAACTCACGCCGGCGCCGAAATCGATCTCGTCTTTCAACATGGGAGTGAGTGGATCGGCGTGGAGATCAAGCGCTCCGATGCACCCCGAATGACAGCTTCCATTCGAAACGCCATCGATGACCTCAACCTCAGCCGGGTGATCGTCGTCCACGCTGGTAGCACGCGGTACCCAATCACCAGCCGGGTCGAGGCCGTCGGCGCGGCCGAGATACTCAGTGACGGCCTCAGTGCCTGATCGGCGGGTTGCCACGGCACTCCCAGCGCCCAAGTCACGAATGGTCGGACTGCTCGCCGCTGACCCGATCGAGATCAGTCGATCAGTTGGACCTCGCTCGGTCGCCAGGTCTGATCGAACCAGGCGTCGAGCGGTCCGTAGAGACGCAGGTACGTGAACCAGCTCTTGCCCGGCACGGTCGCGATCCAGTTCACCTTGTCACCATCCGGGGCCGTCGGTCCGAAGTGCAGATCGACGGAGCCGTCGGCATTGACGACGAGGCCGTCGCGCTTGTTGTTCGTGCTGGGCATCGGCTGGGAGGTCTGCAGCTCGGACCGGGTCTGTGGGTCGTACGCAACGACCGACCAGAAGTCCTTGGCCGGCACGTTGGCCGGAAGGGCCAGTCGGTATGTCTTGGCGCCGTCGAATGGGTGGCCGGCGCTGTCGGTCGAAACGCCTGCGTACTGAGACCCGACACCGATCATCTTCATCATCATCGCCGGGGTGTTCAACGTTGCTTGGTAGAAGAACAAGGTGCGGACGTCCAGGTTGCGGCCCCCCCCGTCGCCGCCGTCCTTGAGCCACTCGTAGCTGCCCCCGGGGATTGGGTACCACCAGCCGCTGTCCGGGTAGATGCAGCAGCTCTCGTCCCTCAGCCGGAGCGCGAGTGCCCGAGCGGTGGCGTTGCCGATGGCGACCGCGTCGCTGAGGATCTTCGTCATCCGCTCATCGGGGGCAAACGTCTTGCCCTTCTGGATGCCGATCGAGGCGAACAGGCCGCGAAGCTCGGGGTCGAGAAACGAGACCGGCTCCCGTTCGATGACGGTGTGGAACTCCTCGTAGAAGTCGAAGTTGTTCGCATGGATGGTGTTGAACTCGGCGCCGGAGCGGTTGATGAACTCCATCTTGGGCGGGTTCTTTGCCTGGTTGAGCGGGTAGATCTTGACGCCGTTGGTGAACATGTCGATCGCCGCATCGGGGGTGCCGTCGACGAGGAACCCGCGGAGGGCCACCAGGTTGACGTAGCTCGTCGACCGGGCGACGAAGTACGTCTCACCGTCGACGACCGCCTTGCCCCCGCCGACCGGCGGATGGAGGTCGCTCGGATCATCGGGCGGAAGAATGAGGTATTTGCCGCCGGCCCCGCGATCCGGTCCCGGGGCGCCCATGTCGGTGACGAACCGGAAGAACGCGTCATCGACGGTGCCGGGGCCGCACCCGGCGGGAATGTCCATCACGATGGGGCCCGTGTCGCTGAGGTCGAAGATGTTAACGGCGTAGACGGTGTCGGTGTTGCCGGTGAGGAACAGCGAGTTGGAGTCCATCATGGCGAAGATCACCACCTTGTTGCAGGCGTCGAGCCCGACTTCGGCGAAGCCTCGGCGGATGCCTTCGATCGACGTAGCGGGGATGCCGTTGAGGAAGGTCTCGACCCCACGCATCCGGTCGAGGTTGTCGAACACCGTGCTGAGCGTGTCGGCGCTCGGGATCCCGTCGAAGAACTCGAGCGTGCCAACCGACGTCTCGACGTTGTCGGGCGTGAGGATCTTGTCGGGGATGCGATGGTTGAAACCGGGTGTCGCCTGGTCGGACGGATTCATGGAGATGCTCCTGCGGGAAGTCGTGGTCGTGACGGCCGCTCGTAGCGCAACGGCCTCCTCTGGAGTGTGAGGGGCTGTCGTCGGCGTGAGGTGACCCCTTCGTGGTGGTCCAGCTGTTGTGCGACTCTGAAGCCCGGGATCGGGCAGAAGGAATCGACAACAACATGTCATCGAAGAAACGCCGGCGGCACACGCCGGATCAGATCATCCGCAAGCTGGCCGAGGGCAACAAGCTCCTCGCTGGGGGCACCGAACTTGATGCGGTGTGTCGCCATCTCGAGATCGCGGAGTCGACCTGGCACCGTTGGGTCGCCCAATACGGCGGCCTGAAAGCCAACGACGCCAAACGGCTCAAAGAACTCGAATCCGAGAACGGTCGGTTGAAGAAACTGGTCGCGAACCAGGCCCTCGACATCGACATGTTGCGGGAGGTTTCCAAGGGAAACTATTAACCCCGAACCGCAAGCGCAGCGCCGTTGAGATGCTGCGTGAACGTTTCGGGGTCTCAGAACGCCGTGCATGCGCGGTGGTTGGCCAACACCGCTCAACCCAACGCCTCGCTCCGCCGGCACCGACCGACGACGACGTCGAGCTGGCTACCTGGCTCCGGGCGTTCTCGACCGACCGTCCCCGCTGGGGATGGCGCCGGGCATACAAACAGCTCCGCCGTGAAGGCCACAAGGTCAACTCCAAACGGGTCCAGCGCATATGGCGGGCCGAGGGCCTCAAGGTGCCCTACAAGAAGTCGAAGAAGCGCCTCACCGGTGTCGGCACCGCCGTCGGGCGGATGTGCCCGATCGTCCCCGATGCGCTGTGGGCCATGGATTTCCAGTTCGACGTCACCACCGACGGCAGAATGTTGAAGTTGTTGAACGTGATCGACGAGTTCACCCGCGAAGCCCTCGCTATCGACGTCGACAGGTCGATCAACGCCGACCAAGTCGTCACCATCCTCGACCGGATCGCTGTCGAACGGGGCGGGCCGCCCGGGTTCGTGCGCTTCGACAATGGCCCAGAATTCATCGCTCACGCTGTTGCTGACTGGTGCCGCTTCAACAGCGTCGCCACATGTTTCATCGACCCAGGCTCGCCCTGGCAGAACGCCTGGATCGAGTCGTTCAACGGTCGGCTCCGCGACGAATTCCTCAACGGCTGGCAATTCGACAGCCTCCTCGAAGCCCAAGTCCTCCTCGAGGACTGGCGCATCGACTACAACACCAACAGACCACACACCGCTCTCGGGCTGCTCACCCCGATCGAATACGCCAACCAGTGGGCCACCACCAACCAACCCCAACTCGCATAACAACCGGACCACTCAACGGGGACCCCTCA
>NZ_DAOLGP010000053.1:0-18489 GCF_035329545.1 Candidatus Neomicrothrix sp. | reverse complement strand
CGCCGATGGCGATCATGCCCAGGCCGCCGGCGTTGGGGGTGTGGCTGTCGGTGCCAATCATCATGCCGCCCGGGAAGGCGTAGTTCTCGAGCACCACCTGGTGGATGATGCCGGCGCCCGGCTTCCAGAAGCCCAGGCCGTACTTGGCCGACACCGACTCGAGGAAGTCGTACACCTCGGCGTTGTTCTTCTCGGCGGCCAGCAGGTCGACCAGGCCGTTCTCCTTGGCCTGGATCAGGTGGTCGCAGTGCACGGTGGATGGCACGGCCACCTCGGGCAGGCCGGCGGTGACGAACTGCAGCAGCGCCATCTGGGCGGTGGCGTCCTGCATGGCCACCCGGTCGGGGTTCAGGTCGTTGTAGGTGACCCCACGCTCGATCTCGGCGGAGGGATCGGCCAGGTGGGCGATCAGGATCTTCTCCGCCAGCGTCAGGGGACGGCCCAAGCGGGTGCGGGCGTCGTCGATACGCTCGTCGAAGCGGGCGTATGCGTCGTTGACAAGTTCGATCGGCGTGCTGGCGGTGACGGCCATGGGGTCCCCTCGATTGCGGTGCTGACAGGTGTGGTCGCCCAACGGCGACGCTCCCACCCTACGCCGCGTCCCCAGTCACCCCGAGGGGCCCCCTGGTCGGCGTTCGGTTGACGCGTTCGGCGGTGGGAGGCTGGTACCGTCGCCGCCCATGTTGCTGGTTGGACTGACGGGCGGAATCGGGTCGGGCAAGTCGACGGTGGCTGCGCTGCTCGTGGAGCGGGGGGCGGTACTCGTCGATGCCGATGCGGTGGTCCACGAACTGCAGGCTCCCGGTCAGCCGGTGCTCGAGGCGATGGTGGAGCGCTTCGGCGACGCCATCCTCAACGACGACGGCACGCTCGACCGGGCGGCGGTCGCCCAGCAGGTGTTCGGCGATGAGGCCGCACTGGCCGACCTGAACGCCATCGTGCATCCCGCCGTGCGTACCGAGCTGGCCAACCGGGTGTTGGCCCAGGCCGACACCGACAACGTGGTCGTCATGGACGTGCCGCTGCTGACCGAGTCCGGCATGGACGGCCTCGCCGGCGTGGTCGTCGTCGATGTCGACCCCGAGGTGGCGATCGCTCGGCTGGTCAAGCACCGGGGCTTCGACGAGGTCGACGCCCGCAACCGCGTCGCCGCCCAGGCGTCCCGCGAGGACCGGCGCAAGCTGGCCGACTGGGTGATCGACAACTCCGGCGATCAGGCGTCGCTTGTCGTCGCCATCGACGAGCTGTGGGCCGACATCCACGGCCGCCACAGCGGGGGAGAGCGCTCGGACGCCACCCTGCGTTACGGCTCGCGGCCGTAGGCAAGGAAGGAGCGGTCACCATGATGGAACTGCTTCCGCCTGTGGGCTGGGCCGACGTGGCCACCAAGCGAGACCTCGACCAACAGAGCGATCGGCTGGAACTGCTGATTCGCGCGGAGTTCGCCGGAGTTGCCACCGAAGTTTCGAGGGTTCGCGCCGATTTCGAGGGAGCACTGCGGCGCATGCAGACGGCGATGCTCAGTGCCCTGGTTTCTGTGGCGGGGATACTTATAGCTCTGTCGATTTTCGGGCCACACTGACCGGTCCGGGCTCCGAGACACTGCATTGCACCCAGATTCAGGCGTCTCCCGAGGTGCCTGTCACTTCCTCCTCCGAGACCGGGTGGTCCAGGTCGATCTCCGGAAGGATCCGGCCCAGCCACTTGGGCAGCCACCAGTTGGCGTCGCCCATGAGGGCCATCGTGGCGGGGACGAGCACCATGCGGACGATGGTGGCGTCGACCGCCACCGCAGTGGCGAGCCCGACGCCCATCATTTTCACCACCGGGTCGTCGCCGGCGACGAATCCGAGGAACACGCTGATCATGATCAACGCTGCGGCGGTGATCACCTTGGCGGTGGCGCCGAGGCCCACGACCACGCTGTCGATGTTGCTGTGACCGTCGTGGTACTCCTCGCGGATGCGGGACAGGATGAACACCTCGTAGTCCATCGACAGCCCGAACAGGATGGCGAACATCATCATGGGCACAAACGACGCGATGGGCACCGCCTCATCGAGCCCGATCAGTGACCGGCCCCAACCCCACTGGAACACGGCCACCACCACGCCGTAGGCGGCGCCGATCGACAGCAGGTTCAGCAGCGCCGCCTTCAGCGGAACGAAGATCGAGCGGAACACGGTCATCAGCAGCAGGAACGACAGCGACACCACCGCCAGGATGAACCAGGGGAGCCGCGCCGAGATCTTGTCGGACTGGTCGATGAACCCGGCGGTTGGCCCGCCGACCAGCGCCTTGGTGTCGGTCCCGGCGGTCGCCTCGGGCAGCGTGGTGCTGCGCAGCCGGTGGACCAGATCGCTCGTCGCCTGATCCTGAGGCTTGGTCGTCGGGATGGCGGTGATCAGGGCGGTGTTCCCGGCGTCGTTGACCGCGGCCGGGGAGACGACCCGCACGCCGCGATCGCTGCGGACATCGGCGGTGATGCGTTCGAGCACCGCCTGGTCGGCGGACGGACCGAGGTCGACCACGAGCAGCAGCGGACCGTTGAAGCCGGCGCCGAACCCGGCGGCGAGCAGGTCGTAGGCCCGGCGTTGGGTGGTGCTGGTCGGGTCGGTCCCGGCGTCGGCCTGGCCCAGCCGCATGCCGAGCATCGGGGTGGCCAGCAGCAGCAACACGAAGGTGGCCGCGATCGATGACCGCCACGGGTGGTACGCCACCCAATGGGCCCAGCGAACCCAACCGCTGCGGTGCGCTTCGACATCGGCCGGGTCTGCGGTAGCGCCCGTTGCTGATGCCGCAGCCGTGACGGCCGTCGTGGCCACAGCGTTGCGGTGCGAGCGGGGCAGCACCCGGGCGCCGGCGACGCTGAGCAGCGCCGGCAGCAGGGTGATGGCGACGAGCACCGCCACGGCGACCACCAGCGATGCGGAGTAACCGAGGGCGGCGACGAAGGGGATCCCGGCCATCTGGAGCCCAAGAATGGCCACCACCACGGTGCCGCCGGCGACGACGACCGCCTCGCCGGCGGTGGCATTGGTCTGCCCGACCGATTCCGCCTTCGACATGCCGGCGTCGAGGTTGTCTCGATGGCGGCTCAGGATGAAGAGGGCGTAATCGATCCCCACCCCAAGCCCGATCATCGTGCCCAGCCGTGGGGCCACCGACGGGATGTCGATCAGCGACCCGAGCAGCCCGACGATCGACAGCCCGACGATCAGCCCGACGATGGCGACCCCGAGCGGCATCACCGAGGCGACGAGGGCGCGGAAGGTGACGAACAGGATGATCAGGGCGGCGATGATGCCGATCATCTCGGCGGGCCCGGTGGTGCGTTCCTTCAGGACCGTTGACAGCTCACCCCCCAACTCCACCTGAACCCCGGCCGCCTCGGCCGGCTTGCCGGTGGCGGCCAGCGCGTCGACGGCGGGCCGTCCCAATTCGGCGGTCGATGCGTTGAACTGCACCGCTGCGAACGCGGTCTTTCTGTCCGGCGACTGGGAGAGGGGGCTGGCCAGCGGTTCGGTCACCGACTGCACATGGTCGAGCTTGCTGATCTTGGCGACGCTCGCCTCGATGCCGGCGGCGTTCTTGGCGTCGGTCACCGAACCGTCGGGGACATGGAAGACGACCATGGCGGTCGCTCCGGCACGCTCGGGGAAGCGCTCCTTCAGCAGGTCGATGGCCTGTTGGGATTCGACTCCCGGGACGTTGAAGTTGTCGACCGTCGTTCCGCCGGCGATCCGGTTGACGCCCACGACCGTCACGGCGACGATCAACCATGCGGCGATGACAAACCAGCGCCGTCGATCGACGAAACGCCCCAGCCGGTACAGCCACTTGGACACGATCGGTCCTCTCCCGGTGGGTCCACCTGGTGTGGCCCAACGCAATAATGCAGGGACTGCAATCTTGCACTAGCTGTCACGATCTGTCAAGATCGACGGCGTGAGCGAGGAACTGGGCCTGCGGGAACGCAAGAAGCTGGAGCGGCGGCGCAGCATCGAGGTCGCTGCGCTCAACCGGTTCGGGGAGAACGGGTTTGACGCCACCACGATCGACGAGATCGCCGCCGACGCCGACATCGCCCCGCGGACGTTCTTCTCCTACTTTCCGACCAAGGAAGACGTGGTGCTGGCCGACTACGCCGATCGCCTGAAGCGCACCACCGACGAACTCGGCCGCCGTCCCGCGAGCGAGGCGCCGTGGCTGGCGTTGCGCGAGTCGTTTGCTGTGGTCGCCGCCGACTACGAGGCCCAACGCGACGACCTCATTCGCAGGTTCGCCATCATGGCCGTCAACCCATCGGTGCACGCCCGCAGCCTCCAACTCCAGGCCGGTTGGGAGGACACCGTGGCCGAGGTGCTGGCCCAACGGATGGGGGTGAACGCCGAGGACATCAGGCCCCGGCTCATGTCCTCGGCGGCGTTGGCATGCATGCGATCGTCGCTGCGCCATTGGATCCTCACCGGCCACCGACGGTCGCTGCCCGACCTGGTCGAGGCATCGTTCGATCGTCTGGGGACCGGCCTCAGCGCTGCTGGGTGACGGGGTAGACCACGCGTCGGTTCTGCGTCGGGGCAGAGGGACCCGGGCGCGACGTCGCCGACGGGTCGATGGAGCGCACCCGCTGGCTGCGATCCCGTCGCGTCACCACCCGGTAGATGGTGGCGAACACCACCGACACCACCGCAGCGATGGTGGTGGCGAGAAACAACGGGCTCTGGGCGTCGGTACCGGCCAGCACGCCGTGCAGGCTGGTCAACATGAAGGCGCCGTAGCTGAACAGGTGGACGGCGTGCCACGCCCGGCGGGGCAGGTGCTTCTTGGCCAGCGAGGTCAGCTCGACGATCAGCAGCAGCCACATGGCGAGGATGCCGAGGGCTACCCCCGCCGTCTCGTACTCGGATTGGCCGGGCACCAACAGTTCGGCGGCGCCGAAGTGCAGGTAGTTGTCAGCCACCAACGAGCCCAGGTGTACGGCGAGAAATCCGATGGTGAGCCCGGCCATCCAACGATGGAGGTCCAGGATCCACGCCGGTCGCTGCCTGGGAAACATTTTGGCGGGCAACAGGATGCCCCACAGCACGGTTGCGGTCAGCAGCACCCAGGCGACGATTCCCGAAGCGCGTGCGACGAACCACCACACTTGGCCGTTCATCAACAGACCTCCTCGGTCAGTGCTCGAAGTGGGCGGATAAGGGTGGGGTCGAGGCCACCGGTGGCGAACACTCGGCCCTCCGTGTCGACCGCCAGCGCCTCCAGGCGGTGCTCGTGGGCGTAGGCCAGCACGTGGTCGCTGCCACCGAGCAATACTCCGGTGGCGTGTGCCTCGGCCAGCCAGGCCCGGGGCGCGACGACGGTGACGGCAGCCAGGTCGGTGGTCGACGCAACGCCGGTGCGGGGATCGATCACGTGGTGGGTGCTCGTCTGACCCACATCCCAGCGCCGGCTGACGGTGGACGACGTCGCCACGCCGCCGCAGGGCACGCCCAGGTGCGCCAGTGCATGGACGGGGTCGTGGGGATCCTCCACCTCCACCTCCCAGCCGTGGGCCTCGGGCGAGTCTCCGGCGGCCGCCAGGTCCCCGCCGATGCTGACGAGTGCCCCGGCTGCTCCGTCGAGCACGAGTTGTTCGGCAACCAGGTCGGCTGCGAGACCCTTCCCGATACCGCCGGGGTCGATGGCTACGTCCGGCGGCAGCGTCACCGTGCGGGCATCGGCGTCGATCACCACGTCCTCGAGGCCGACGCAGCTTCGGTGGGGCCCCGGTGACAGCGTGGTGATGCGGTCGGCGTCATCGATGCTGGCCTGGTAGCCGGCTTCGATCAGGGCCGGCAGCACGGTGGGGTCGAAGCGGCCATCTGTTGCCTTGGCAGCCTCCACCATGGTGTTGAGCAGCGTGATGGTGGCGCGGCTGACGGGCACCGGTGCGCCTGCCGCACGGTTGAGGCGGTCGATGTCGCTGCCCGGCGCGAAGCGGCTCCAGAGCGCCTCCAGCTCGACGAGCCGGAGGCGAGCGTCCCGGCCCGCCGACGCCGGGCCGTCGAGCGTGATGATCACGACCGAGCTGGCCATGCAGCGGAACCGGGTCTCAGTTGCTGCCACTGGTCCGAACCGGTGTTTGAGTGCGGGTTGGGACGGCGATCTCAACCGGAGCGGGCTGGTAGGGGCTCGGGTCCGCCGCCGTCGACGATCCCGACGAGCTGTTTGTTGAGGAGTCGCTGGACCCGACCGGGGGCACGGTCACCCGGATGGGGGGAGCGGTGACCACCGTGGCGTTCGCCAGCTCGGCGTCGATGGTGGCCTCGACCGACGCGTCGGCCGGTTGACCGGTGAGTGCCGTCGCCGGCTGGCCGGTGGGTGTGTCGCCCCGTGCGGTCACCGTCTGGGTGCTCGCATCGAACCCCAGCTTTCCCACCATGCCAAACATGGCGGTGGTGCTCAGCCCGAGGACGACGATGCGGCTCGCACGGGCGGGGTGGCGTCGCTTCGCCTTCGGCCGTCGGGCCTGCAGCTCGGCCAGCCGCCGCTGCTGATCGATCGGGTTTCCGGGGTCAGTCATCGTCGTCCTCCCCGTGGCTGTCGTGGTCCTTGTCTGTATCGCCGGTATCCCGGTGGTCGTCGTCCTTGCTGTCGTGGTCGGCTTGGTCGTGATCACTGTCGGCGTGATCGTCGTCGTGGCCGCCGGCCGATGACGTGGAGGATGCGGTGGCCTGGGGGATCGTCTCGACCGATTGGCCCGGTCGCTTCGCCGCCCCGGTGACGGTGCCATCACCTGCCAAGGTGGCTGTGAACACCAGCTCGTCGGTCCCCGAGGTGAAGGTCACCTCGGCCGAGTCGGACGTGACGGCTCCGGGTCGGGCCTGCCAACCCGCCGACGGCAGCACCTCGCCGAGCGTCAGCTTGGCTCCGTCGCGCAGCACCTCCACCTGTCCGGCGCTCTCGACAACAAATCGCTGCGGAGCACCGGCCGACGTGGCTGCGGTAGTGCTGCTGGAGGAGGGGGCTGCCACGGTGGCCAGGTCGGCCTCGGCGGACAGGGTTCCCATCGGGGTGTTGTCGGCAGCATTGAGGATGCCGACGTTGGCGGCCACTGCGGCGCCGCCGGCCACAACGATGGCGGCGATGGACAGCGCTGTCACGACGGTGCGCTTCTTCAGCATGGGGGGTCCCTTTCGGTTGCCATGACCGGAGCGGCGGTTCTGCCGTTGCCGGGTATGAAGGTCAACGTAGGGATCCGTGAGACAGCGTCTGCCCAGGCGAAGGTAAAGGTTTGGCAAAGATCGCCGGAATGCCGTCCGTGCATGGCAGGGTGGCGTCGTGAACCTGTTGGTCGTCGAGGACGATCCCGCCATCGGTGAGCCCCTGCGCTCCGGCCTGGAGCGCGAGGGCTTCGACGTGCACCTGGTGGCCAACGGTGCCGATGCCCTGGCCGCACCCGCAGCCGACCTGGTGCTGTTGGACCTGGGTCTGCCCGATCTGGACGGACGGGAGGTGTGCCGTCGCCTGCGCAGCCGTTCGGCGGTGCCGATCATCGTGGTATCGGCCCGGGGTGAGGAGATCGACCGGGTGCTGTTGTTGGAGCTTGGCGCCGACGATTACGTGGTGAAGCCGTTCGGGTTCCGCGAGCTGGTGGCCCGCATCCGGGCGGTGCTCCGTCGCGTCGGTGGCGAGGTCGAGGGTCCGGCCGACAGCCGGGTGCAGTTGGGCCCCTTGACGTTGGATCAGCGCACCCGCGAGGTCATCTATGCGGGCGCCGACGTGTCGCTCACCCCGAAGGAATACGAGCTGCTCGTCGAGCTGGCATCCGACCCGGGGGCGGTGTTGACCCGAGAGCACCTGATCGACTCGGTGTGGGACGAGCACTGGTGGGGCTCGACCAAGACCCTCGACGTGCACATGGCGTCGCTGCGCAAGAAGCTTGCACCCGAGCTGATCGAGACGGTCCGTGGGGTCGGGTTTCGGCTGGTCGAGCTGGATGGCGGCGGATGACCCGACGGCTGCTGTTGGGGTATCTCGTCGTCACCTTGGTGGTACTCCTGGTGCTGGAGATCCCCCTCGCCTTCTTCTATTCGCAACGCGAGCAGGAGCGCTTCACTGCCGCCGCCGAGCGCGACGCCGTGGTGCTCGCCTCGTACTACGAGGACGTTCTGGATGGCGGCGCCCCGATCGATCCCACCCAGGCCGAGCGCTACGCCGCCCGGACCCAGTCACGCGTGGTGGTCACCGACAGCGAGGGCATCTCGGTGTTGGACACCGATGCGGCGGTGGGGCGCAACTTTTCCACCCGGCCGGAGGTGGCCCAGGCGCTCGCCGGTGAGCGGGCATCGGGCATCCGCCAGTCCAAGACGCTTAACACCGACCTGTTGTACGTGGCGGTGCCCGTCGCGTCCGGAGGCAGCGTGCACGGGATGCTGCGTCTGACGGTGGACGCCCACGAGGTGACCGAGCGGATCCGTGGCTTCTGGCTGTCCCTAGTGGCCATGGCCGCCGTGGTGCTGGGGGCAGTGGCGGTGATCGGTTGGGCCGTGGCCCGCTCGGTCACCAGGCCGCTTCGTGAGTTGCAGGCCTCGGCCAGCCGGTTCGCCGACGGCGACCTGAGCGTGGCGCCGGTCCACCCCGACGCGCCCGCGGAGATCGCCGCCCTGGCCGACACGATGGGGGTCATGGCGACCCGCCTCGACGGGTTGCTGAGCGCCCAACGGGCCTTCGTCAGCGACGCCTCCCACCAGCTGCGCTCGCCGTTGACCGCCCTGCGGCTGCGCCTCGAAAATCTGTCGGCCGAGCTGGGGGAGGGGACACAGGGCGCCGAGGTGGAGGCGGCGATCGACGAGACCCGCCGCCTCGCCGACCTGGTGAGCGACCTGTTGAAGCTGGCCCGCGCCGATCAGCCGCCGCCTGCAGAGCGCACCGACGTGGCCGCCATCGCCGCCGACCGCATCGATACGTGGTCGGCGGTCGCCGACGGCGTCGACGTGACACTTCGCCTCGATCGTCCCGACGGGGCACTGTGGGCCTCTGCGGTGCCCGGCTCGGTCGAGCAGATCCTCGACAACCTGCTGGACAATGCGCTCCAGGTCAGTCCGGCCGGCCAAGAGGTGACCGTGACGTTGGAGCGGGCCGGCGATCGGGTGCGGCTCAGAGTGGCCGACCGGGGCCTTGGGTTGAACGACGCGCAAAAGGCCCGGGCACTCGAGCGGTTCTGGAGGGGTGCCCAAACCACACCGGGAACCGGCCTGGGGTTGCCGATCGCCGTGGGCTTGACCGAGGCCTCGGGTGGCGGGCTCAGCCTCGCCGATCGGCCCGGTGGGGGCCTGCTGGTGGAGCTGTGGCTGCCCTGCTCTGCGTGATGGTACCGCGATGGTGCATCGCGCTACCATCAAGGTATGGCCATGACACTTCGACTTCCCGATGACCTCCTGGACGAACTGCGAGTGGTCGCAGAAGAGGATCGGCGGAGCGTTCACCAGGCGGTGATCGTTGCCATCGAGTCGTATCTGGCCGACCGGGAGACCGACGAGATCATGGCCGACGCAGAAACCCTGCGTGCATTGGCCGACGCCCGCGACTCGGTGGCCTCGGGAGATGTCGAGTACGGCACCGACGCGGTCCATGCGTTGGTTCAGCGCCGACAGGCTTCGTGAGTATCGAACTCTTCGAGCTTGGTACCTCGCCGCAGGCTCGGCGGACGTTGGCCGGCCGACTCCCGCATGACGTTGCGCTCGCCGCCGCCGAGTTCATCACCGGACCGCTTCTCGATAATCCGCGAAGGGTCGGCAAACCCCTTCGCGGTGAGATGAGCGGCATCTACAGCGCTCGGCTGGGGAGGGAATGGCGCATCCTGTATGAGATCAACGAACACCGGCGGGCGGTCGTCGCGCTGGACATCCGGCATCGACCGGTCGCGTACCGCCGCAACTGATCGGAAGATCAGCGGCCAGTTGATTGTCACTGGCCGGGTTCATGATGGGTGAGGTGAGACGCGGCACGCCCTCGGAAGCAGGTCGCCCGGTCGGAGGCCCCGTCGGCCTCTTCGTCCTGAATCCACCAGATCACGGAGCCGTGCGACGACCGTCACTAAAGAATCCAGGTATCATCTCCATCAGCAACTCGATGAAGCCGTCGGCAAGGAGGGGGCCACCACCATGATGGGGATGCTTCCGCCGGTCGGCTGGGCCGATGTCGCCACCAAGCGAGATCTCGACCAACAACGCAAGCTGCTGGAACTCAGGATTGAGAGCACTGACAAGGGAAACCGCGCTCACTTCGAGAAGGCCATGCGGCATCAGCTCAACGTGATCCTCGGTGCGTTCTTCTCGGTGGCAGGTGTCCTTATCGCCCTGTTGATCTACGGCCCTCGCTAAATGACCTGGACCGACTCCTGAATCCGATCCGGCTTGGTCAGTCCTCAACCTCGTAGGGTTGCCGGCGATGGTTCCCGCCGACCCAGCCGACTACCTCGCCCCCGAGAATAAGGCTCGCATTCGCATCGACCAGATGCTCAAGCGCGCCGGTTGGGTGGTCCAGGACTACAAAAATGTCAACCTGTACGCGGGCGAAGGCGTGGCGGTTCGAGAGTTGGTCACCAACGCCGGTCCCGCCGACTACGTCCTGTTCTTGAATCGCCAGGCGGTCGGGGTAATCGAGGCCAAGAAGCAGGGCACCACGCTGGCCGGGGTCGAGTGGCAGACGGTCAAGTACCAGTCGAGCATTCCCGACGCGTTGCCGGCCCACCTCACCGGGAGCGGGCACCTCCCATTCGGATATGAATCAACCGGCGACGAAACGTGGTTCACGTGTCGGTTCGATCCCGAACCGACAGCCCGCCGTGTGTTCTGGTTTCACCGGCCCAACACCCTCGCCGACATGGTGGAAGCCGACGTTGAAGGCCTTGGCGGGTCGCTGCGAGCGACGGTCCACGACATCGAACCCTTGCCGCCCAAGGAGCAGACGCCCTGGCTACGGGACGCGCAGCACGATGCCATCACCAACCTTGAGCGCTCACTGCAAGAGAACCGGCCCCGGGCACTGATCCAGATGGCGACCGGTTCGGGCAAGACGTTCGCCGCCGCCAACATCGCTGAGCGCCTCATCACCCAGGGCGGCGCCAAGCGCATCCTGTTCTTGGTCGACCGCGCCAACCTCGGCAAGCAGACCCTCAAGGAGTTCCAAGGCTTCGACGTGCCCGGAACGGGCCGGAAGTTCAGCGAGCTCTACAACGTGCAACGACTGTCATCGAACACCGTCGACCCGGTGTCCAAGGTGTGCATCAGCACCATCCAGCGGGTGTACTCCATCCTCCGTGGCGACGACACTTTCGAGGAGGAGCTCGACGAACACTCCACGTTCGACAACGAACCGCAGCGCACCATTGAGGTCGACTACAACGAACACCTGCCCATCGAGGCCTTCGATGTGATCATTATCGACGAGTGCCACCGCTCGATCTATGGGGTGTGGCGCCAGGTGCTCGAGTACTTCGATGCCTTCCTCATCGGGCTGACCGCCACGCCCGGCAAGCAGACGTTTGGCTTCTTCAACCAGAACCTGGTGATGGAGTACGGCTTCCCCCAGGCGGTCGCCGACGGGGTCAACGTCGACTTCGACGTCTTCCGTCTCTCAACGGCCATCACCGAGGCCGGCTCCACCATCGAGGGGGACCAGGGATACGTCACCACGTTCCGCAACCGCGAAACCCGCCAGGAGCGGCTGGAAGCGGTCGACGAGGACCTCACCTACGACCAACATGCGCTCGACCGAAAGGTCGTGTCCAAGGATCAGATCCGCACCGTGGTCCGGGCGTTCCGCGACAACCTGCCCGCCATGTTTCCCGATCGGAAGGTCGACGCCCAAGGGCGTCTGGTCAACATTCCCAAGACGCTGGTCTTCGCCAAGGACGACTCGCACGCCGAGGACATCGTGCGCATCGCCCGTGAGGAGTTCGGCAAGGGCAACGACATCATCGCCAAGATCACCTACAAGTCCTCCGACGGCAACAAGCCCGAGGACCTGCTCGCTGCGTTCCGCACCAGCTACAACCCGCGCATTGCGGTCACCGTCGACATGATCGCCACCGGCACCGACGTGAAACCGATCGAGGCCGTGCTGTTCATGCGCATGGTGCGGTCCCGCAACTTCTTCGAGCAGATGAAGGGCCGGGGTGTCCGCACCATCGACGCCGACGCACTCCAGGCGGTCACCCCGGATGCAGTCACCAAGGACCGGTTCGTGCTGATCGACGCCGTCGGCGTCACCGAGACGAAGCTCAGCGACTCCACCCCGTTGGAACGCAAGCGAGGCGTGTCGCTGGCCAAGCTGCTGCATCAGGCCCGGCTGGGTCACGTCAGCGAGGACCTGGTGTCGTCGCTCGCCTCACGGCTGACCCGCCTCGACGGACGGATCGCAGCCGACGACCGAGAGCGGTTGGAGGAGATCGCCGGCAGTTCCCTCAGCGATCTGGCCCATCAGATGGTTGACGCGATCGACCCCGACCGGCAGCTGGCCGAGGTCCAGATGGACAGCGGCGCCGCGGCGCCGGACGAAGCCGCGGTTGAGGCCACCAAGAAGAAGATGTTCGAGCAGGCCCTCCTGCCGATCGCCTCCAACCCCGAGTTGTGCGACGAGTTGGAGAACGTGCAGCGCAGCGTCGAGCAGATGATCGACGAGATCAGCAAGGACACCATCACCCGGGCCGATTTCGTCATCGACGCCGAGTCTCGGGCGAAGCAGACCGTCGAGTCGTTCCGTCAGTACCTGGAGGACAATCAGGACGAGATCACCGGGTTGCAGGTGTACTTCTCCAAGCCGTATGCCCAGCGGCCGACCTACGCCGACATCAAGGCCTTGGCCGACGCCATCAGCAAACCCCCGCATAGCTGGACCGCCGAGAAGCTCTGGGATGCCTACGAAACGTTGGATGATTCGAAGGTCCGCGGCTCAGCCGGAACTGTGTTGACCAACCTGGTGTCGCTCGTTCGCTTCGCCCTCGGTGTCGACGACCAGTTGGAGCCGTGGCCACAGCGGGTGCAAGAGCGCTTCGACGCTTGGATGCTCCAACAGCTACAGGACGGTCGCACCTTCACGGAGGGCCAGACAGAGTGGCTCGGACTCATCCGCGATCACCTCGCCGCCAGCTTGAGTATCGATTTGGTCGAGTTGCAGGATCCGCCGTTCAGCCAACACGGCGGCCTGTTCAAGGCGAGAGAACTGTTCGGAAACGACCTCGACAGCATCCTCGTCGACCTCACCAAAGCCCTCGCCGCATGAGCGACCTGCCCGAAGGCTGGGCGTGGTCCACCGTTGCCGACGTTCTCGCGAACGGATTCTTCGCCGACGGCGATTGGGTCGAGACTAAAGACCAAGACCCTGATGGTGAGATTCGGCTTCTCCAACTTGCGGACGTTGGTGACGGCTTTTTCCGAGATCGGTCGAGTCGATTCGTCAACGTGGAAGCGGCGGAACGGCTGACAGTCAAGCCAGTTGAGCCCGGCGATGTACTTGTTGCCCGCATGCCTGCTCCGTTGGGACGAGCTTGTATCGCGCCAGACCTGGGTCAGCCGGCGATCACAGTCGTGGACGTTTGTATTTTGAGGCCAGATGCGGGGATCGATCGGCGCTGGTTGATGTGGGCATTGAATTCACCAGTAACCAGGGCGGAGGTTGCCGGGCTCGCAACGGGCACAACGCGAAAGCGGATCTCTCGGAGGAACCTGGCGACGATCCGACTGCCGGTCCCTCCGCTCCCCGAACAACGACGGATCGTGGCAGCGATCGAAGAGCACTTCTCCCGCCTCGACGCCGCCGAGGCCTCGCTGGCAGCTGCAGACCGGCGGACTGCGGTTCTCGCCGCCACCGAGGTCGATCTCGCCTTTGCGAACCTGACCGACCGAGCACCGCTGGGTGACTTGGCCGAGGTCCGAGGTGGCATTCAGAAACAGCCCAAGCGGAAGCCAGCGACGAATCCGCGCCCTTTCCTTCGAGTTGCGAACGTCAAGCGAAACCAACTTGAGCTCAGCGATGTGCACGAGATCGAGCTTTTCGATGGCGAAATCGACAGGTTCCGTTTGTCGGAGGGCGACCTGCTGGTGGTGGAAGGCAACGGCAGCCCTGATCAGATCGGACGGAGCGCAATCTGGTCTGGGGAGATTGCGGATTGTGTCCACCAAAACCACCTCATTCGAGTCCGACCCGGTGAGGAGCTCGATTCCCGTTTCCTGAACGCTTTTTGGAATAGCCCGGCTAACGCTCAGCAGCTTGTAGCCATTGCGAGCTCAACGTCGGGCCTCTACACCCTCAGTACCTCGAAGCTGAACAAGGTCATGATTCCGGTCGCCAGCTTGGTGATCCAAGCACAGGTTGCCGATCGCCTTGATGAGCTGCACCAGCGAGTCAATCGACTCCGACATCAGATTGACACCGCTCGGCAACGTTCTGTTGCCATGCGGCGGGCAATCCTCACCAATGCATTCTCAGGCCTACTGGCACCGCAAGACCCAACGGACGAACCGGCGGCGGTGTTGCTCGAACGCATTGCTGCCGAGCGGGCAACGACGAAACCGGCACCTCGTAAGAAGGCTGCAGCGGCCGATGGCTGAATCCTCCATTGAATGGACCGACGCAACCTGGAATCCGACAACTGGATGCGACCAGACTTCGCCGGGCTGCGACAACTGCTACGCGCTCACGATGGCGGCGCGCCTAAAGGCCATGGGGCAGGCAAAGTATCAAGTCGACGGTGGCCCGCGCACCAGCGGGTCTGGCTTCGCCCTGACCATCCACCCCGACACGCTCTCGATCCCGCTCCGCTGGTCCAAGCCGAGGATGATCTTCGTAAACTCGATGAGCGATCTCTTCCACCGCGACGTGCCGGTCACGTTCATCCGCGATGTCTTCGCTGTGATGGCTGAGACGCCGCGCCACACCTACCAGTTGCTCACGAAGCGGTCGAAACGGCTTGGGCAGCTCGCCGATGTGCTCGATTGGCCGCCGAACCTCTGGGTTGGCACTTCGGTCGAGACTCAGAGCTATGAGTTTCGAGTCGATCATCTTCGAGAGGTCCCGGCTGCGGTGCGGTTCTTGTCGATCGAACCGCTGCTCGGTCCGGTGGCGGTGAATCTCGACGGTATCGATTGGGTGATCGTTGGGGGTGAGAGCGGCCCGTCATGCCGGCCTGTCGACCCGGAGAGCATCCGTGCCATTCGTGACGCCTGCGTCGACAGCGGCACGCCGTTCTTCTTCAAGCAGTGGGGTGGCCAGAGACCAAAGTCCAACGGACGGCTCCTTGATGGTCGCGCGTGGGGCGAGTATCCGGCCCGCTCTGTCGCTGCGTCGGCATGACACGGTGATGGACGCGCCGAGGGGCAAGGTGAAGAACAAAAAAAGGGGTAAGTTAGATAAGGTGCTCCTATGAGCAGGACCTACGAGGAATCCCACCCTTGGCTGAGTTTCAGCTTGAGCCAGATCAACGCCATGGGTCCGCATTCGTGGATGTTGCTGGGAGAGGCACGATCGAAGTGCGAGCACTTGGCCGGAGCGCCGCTTCAACCTGCGGTCGCTGAAGAACTCAACCGAGTCACCCTGATCAAGGGTGCCCAAGCGACCACGGCCATCGAAGGCAACACGCTGACCGAAGCGCAGGTTGCTGGGTTGCTCGACGGCTCGTACGAAGCGCCACCGTCGCGGCACTACCAAGAGGTTGAGGTTCGCAACCTTCTGGGTGCACTTGGGTCGATCGATTCACAGGTGCAGGATGGGCAGTACCCGAAGCTGACGGTTGACCTGATTCGTGACTACAACGACCAGGTTCTCAACGGCTTGGAAGAGCAACTGAACGACGGCACCGTTCCCGGCCAGCTCCGGGATCACTCGGTGGTTGTTGGCGGATATCGGGGGGCGCCAGCCGAGGACTGCGAGTACCTCCTTGATCGGCTCTGTGAATGGCTGGAAGGCCCCGACTTCAAGAACGAAGATCCGTCGATCGACTTTTCGTTGATGCTGGTGCGGGCGATGATGGCGCACCTCTACCTGGCATGGATCCACCCGTTTGGCGATGGCAACGGTCGCACGGCCCGTCTCGTGGAGTTCCTCATCCTCGCCAGGTCGGGAAAGGTGCCGCTACCTGCAGCCCACCTGCTGTCGAATCACTACAACCTGACCCGGGACCAGTACTACCGGGAGCTTGGCCGAGCGAGCAAGACCAACAGCATCGTGGAATTTGTTTCCTATGCCACGGAGGGATTCGTCGATGGAATACGCGACGAGATCGAGGTCGTGCGCCTTCAGCAACTCCAAGTCGCCTGGGTCAACTTCGTCAGCGAGGTCATGAGTAGGTACCCAACTGGCAAGGCCAGCGACCGGCAGCGAGAGGTGGTTCTGGCGATGCTGCCACAGCAGTGGTTCACGCAGGATCAGATCAAACTGATCACCCCAAATGTTGCCAGCTCGTACGCGAAGGGGAGTTCGAAGATGGTGGCGAGAGACCTCAATCGTCTGACCGAAGCTGGCCTGATTCGGAAGCGGCGAGGGTTGGAACCCACCTACCAGGCGTGTGTCGACCGGATGGCCGCCTTCATGGCCCCGATAGCGGCTACCGCAGAATGACACGGAGAAACATGACCGCGAGATGCAGGCGATGACTGACTCGAAGGCGCTGGTCGACAAGCTGTGGAACTACTGCAACGTCCTGCGGGACGACGGCTTGTCATATGGCGACTACGTGGAGCAGCTCACGTATCTGTTGTTCCTCAAGATGTCCGAGGAGCAGCGTGAGCTGGGGTTGCCCGACATCGTCCCTGACGGGCTCGACTGGCCCTCGCTGCTGAAGCTGTCTGGCGAGGCGCTGGAGGCGCACTACATCCGTATCCTCAACGAGTTGGGCACCACCGACGACATGCTCGGCGTGGTCTTCCGGAAGGCGCAGAACCGGATCCAGGACCCGGCCAAGCTCCAGCGCCTCATCCACGACCTGATTGATGGCGAGACGTGGATGGGCCTGGACGTTGATGTGAAGGGCGACGCCTACGAAGGGCTCCTGGAGCGCAACGCCGCCGACACCAAGTCGGGCGCCGGCCAGTACTTCACGCCTCGGGCGCTGATTTCGGCGATGGTCGACGTGATGCAGCCCACGCCAGATATGCGCATCTGCGACCCGGCGTGCGGCACCGGCGGATTCTTTCTGGCCGCCTACGACTACATCGTCAAGAACAACCCTCACCTGGACCGTGCCCAAAAGCAGCACCTGCGATCGGGTGCTTTCACGGGGTGGGAGATCGTCGAGAACACTGCGCGATTGTGTGCCATGAACATGTTGCTGCACGGCATCGAGACGCCGGAGAGTGACAGCCCGATCCACCTCGACGATGCCCTGCGTGCCGATCCAGGCCAACGGTTCGACCTGGTGCTGGCCAACCCGCCGTTCGGCAAGAAGTCGTCGGTCACCATCGTCAACGCCGAGGGCAAGGTTGACCGGCAGGACATGACGGTGGTGCGCGAGGACTTCTGGGCGTCGACGTCCAACAAGCAGCTCAACTTCGTCCAGCACATGAAGACGCTGCTGAAGATCGGCGGCCAGTGCGCGGTAGTGGTTCCCGACAACGTGCTCTTCGAGGGCGGCGCCGGCGAGACAGTCCGACGCAAGCTGCTGCACGAGTGCAACGTGCACACGCTGCTGCGACTACCCACTGGCATCTTCTACGCCCAGGGCGTGAAGGCCAACGTGTTGTTCTTCGAGCGCAAACCCGGATCGGCAACCCCGTGGACCAAGGACCTGTGGATCTACGACCTGCGCACCAACCAGCACTTCACGCTGAAGCAGAACCCGCTGACCCGCGCCGACCTCGACGACTTCGTCGAGAGCTACCGGCCCGGTGACCTCGACGAACGTGTGGGGACCGAGCGCTTCAAGCGGTTCTCATACGACGACCTGGTCGCTCGCGACAAGGCCAGCCTGGACATCTTCTGGCTGCGAGACGAGAGCCTGGAAGACACCGACAACCTCCCGCCGCCGGGCGTCATCGCTGCCGAGATCGTGGAAGACCTCGAATCAGCGCTCGAAGAGTTTCGGGCGCTCGCCGAGAGCCTCGAAGGCATTGGTATCGACATTGAGGGGGCAAAGGAGTAGCTATGCCGTTGTTTGAGATCGGTGATAATGAACTCATCCCGTTCCGCCGAGTGCAGGCGGGGCCAGACCTGTATGAAGAGGAGATCGAGAGCCTGTTGTGGGCCAACCTGGATTCCTTCGTCGGCGTCCAACTGTTTCCATTGGCGCGGCAGCCGACGGTTGGCGACGGGATTCGCCCGGACATCGTTGCGCTAGATATCGACGGCCATGTCCATGTGATTGAGGTGAAGCGGGACGTCGACCGCCGGCAGCTCGCACAATGCCTGGAGTACGCAGGGTGGGCCCGCAACGCCAGCCTGGACGAACTGGCGGGGTAACTGTTCAGGTGTCATGGTCCGGCGGCGGGTAGCGCGGGTGCCCAGGTGGTG
>NZ_DAOLGP010000052.1:0-18684 GCF_035329545.1 Candidatus Neomicrothrix sp. | reverse complement strand
GCGGTAGTCGATGTAGTAGGCGTGCTCCCACACGTCGATGGTGAGGAGCGCCTTCGCCCCGTGCTTCAGGGGAAGGTCGGCGTTGGCCGTCTTCTCCACCTTCAGCCCGCCGTCGTCGACCAGCCAGGCCCAACCGGATCCGAACTGGGTCTTGGCGGCGGTGGCGAACTCGTCGGCGAACGTGTCGAAGGAACCGAACGCCGAGTTGATGGCGTCGCCGAGCTCGCCGGACGGCTCGCCGCCGCCGGAGGGCGACAGGCAGTTCCAGTAGAACGTGTGGTTCCACACCTGGGCGGCGTTGTTGAACATGCCGCCGTCGGCCTCCATGATGATCTGCTCAAGCGGCAGGTCCGCCTTGTCGGTGCCCTCGATCATCCCGTTGAGGTTGGTGACGTAGGCCTGATGGTGCTTGCCGTAGTGGTACTCGATCGTCTCTTTCGACAGTCCCTTGCTCTCCAAGGCGTCCGGGGCGAAGGGGAGAGGAGGTAGTTCGATTGCCATGATGGCGGTCCTTTCATTGACTGTTAAGTACCTGCCCGCCCAACCGTGATCGCAAACCCCAGGATCGAGGCTGCTCCGTCAGCTGGTGACCGGTTGGGTGTGGGTGATGCCGCCGTGGTGGCGGTGGTAGGTCCGATGATGGTCCCGTATTCGATTGGGGTCAATCACCCGACCGCGCCGTGGCCGTGGTGGAGGCGCCGGTTCGGTCGTCTGGAGCACGGCCGCGAGTTCGGCTCAGTCGCTTCACTGAACCATCAACAGCTCGCTAGGGTCGGCCGGGGAGGATCGTGGACGGCACGTCGAAGCGGTGGAACCAGGTGAGCCCCTCGCAGTTCGAGTGGGAGGCTGCGCACAGGAGGTTCTCCGCGCCCTGCTTCCCGACCAGGACCCCTACCGCGGTTGGACCAACTTCGAGTTCACCAACGGCGGTGCGATCGCCGAGGTGGACTCGCTGGTCATCACGCCCAAGGGCGTCTACCTGATCGAGATCAAGTCGTGGGCGGGCAAGGTCAACGGCGATCAGGGCACCTGGGTGCAACAGCGCCCCGACGGTAGCCGTCGGTCGTTCACCAACCAGGCTGCGGTCAACTCCCGCAAGGTCAAGCAGCTGGCCAGCCTGATCAAGCGCAACTGGCCCCACAACGCCAAGGTGGGCCCGCCGTTCATCCAGTCGCTGGTGTGGTTCTCCCTCGCCGAATTGCGTTAGGCGCTGGGGCCACGCAGGTGGTCGGTCAGTTGAGCTTGTATGAGCCGGCAGCCAGGTGTTCTCGTAGACGTCGCAACGGGCCTGCTCTTCGTCGAGCGAGCAGCGGATGTTATTGGACGGGCTGTGGAATGAGGCGCCCAGGCTGGAGCCGTACGGGCTGGTGGTTGGCACGACCACCTGGTCGGCGACGGCATGGCCGTCGCAACCTGCGCCCTCGCAGGCGCTGGCTGTCGTCGGTGGGACCATTGGCGCTGCGCTGGTCGACGGAGGGGTGCAACCAAGTGGTCAGGAGGGTGAACCATAGAGTGCGCTACCCGTCGGAGGTTCCACACTCGTTCGTCTCGGATGAATCCGAGAGTCGGCTCAGCGGCCCGGAGATGCGACGACCAGTTGGTGGTCGCTGGCAGCTTGTAGCAGCCGGGTCTCGTAGGCGACCAGCAACGGAGCGACCCTTGGCTCCAATGCGCTGGCCAGGTGAATCGCGTCGAGCGAGCGCACTGTCGCTGGCTTGAGCTGTCGGGCGCGGTCGATGATGTGCGAATCGATCGGCTGAAGATCGAGACGGCGGCACACCTCTGCGGCTCGGCTCAGCCCCGCACTACCGTCCGCTCGGGCGGCAGCACGACCGACCTCGATCACCGTGAGTTCGCTGCTGATCGCCCGGTCCAGCCCACGCACGAACTCAAGCAGTTGGGCGCTTTCGGCCTCGGGGATGACCAGCTTCACGACGGCCGAAGCGTCGAGGTACGCCACCCTCACAGACGTTCCTCCCGAAGGGCTTCGAGTGCGTCCGAGCCCTCGGTCGTGATCTCGTTGGTGTGCATCGAATACGTCGACCAACTCGCCGCTGCGGGGCGGAGACGCCCGGCAGCTTGGAGCGCCGCATACTCGTCAGCCGCCGGGCTCAACGGCGTCAGCACCGCCACGGGACGACCTCGGTCGGTTACCTCGAGCGGCCGCTGGTCATCCTGGATCTGGCGTAGGTAAACGCTGAGGTTCTGCCGTAGCTCCCGCACGCCGACCTGTTCCATGACGCACATTGTAGCACTACGACCTTTCCCGCTACCGCAGGGCGATGCTGTGGCCCTCCGGGGCTGGCTCGTTGGTGGTGCCGATGCGGGCGGCGGTGTGGCCAGATTCGGCCAGTCGGGCTAGTACGTCCTGGGTAGCGGCCGGGTTGACGCCGAACACCAGCCCGCCGGAGGTCTGCGCGTCGGCGAGCAGCAGCTGGGTGAGCTCGTCGGCGCCGCCCGGGTCGAGCAGCCCCTTGGCCCAGGCCAGGTTGCGGCGGCTGCCACCGGGCATGATGCCCTCACGCGCCAACTCGACCGCTCCATCGAGGTAGCCGACGGCGGTGGTCTCGATGACGACGGTGACCTTGGACTCGAGGGCCATGCGGCCGAGGTGGCCCAGAAGCCCGAAGCCGGTGACATCGGTGCAGCCGGTGGCTCCGGCGGTGAGCGCCACCTGCGAGGCCACGTCGTTGAGGCGGGTCATCGACGCCACGGCGGCGTCGACCGACGCCTGCGGTGCGGTGTCGGCCTTGATAGCGGTGGTGATCACGCCGATGCCCAGCGGCTTGGTGAGGATGATGTCCTGGCCCGGACGCAGCCCGGCATTGGTCATGATCCGGTCGGGGTGCACCTCGCCGGTGACCGACAGCCCAAACTTGGGCTCGGGGTCATCGATCGTGTGGCCGCCGACGATGACGAAGGATCCGGCCTGGGCGATGTCGTTGGCGCCGGCGAGCAAATCCTGGAGCTGTTCTATGGGCAGCGCTTCGGTGTTCCAGCCGACCAGGTTGAGGGCGAACAGGGGACGTCCGCCCATCGCGTAGACGTCGGAGACAGCGTTGGCGGCGGCCACCCGGCCCCAGGTGCGGGCATCGTCGACGACGGGTGTGATGAAGTCGGCGGTCGACACGAGCGCTCGCTCGTTGTCGAGGCGCCACACTGCGGCGTCGTCGCCGGTGGCGGTTCCCACCAGCAGCTCGGGCGGAGTTTCGGTCTGCATCGGGCGCAGCACCTGCGCCAGCTCGCCGGGGGCGAGCTTGCAGCCTCAACCGGCGCCGTGGCTGAAACGGGTGAGGCGGTTGGTCTCGGCGTCGCTCATCGGGCGGCAGTCGTGACGGGCGGGCGGGGCATGGGCCGAGGGTACAGGCGGTGACCCACCGGGGCCGAGTGCAAGTGGCCCCCCAAGCGGCTTGGCTCAGGAGGCGTCGGCCAACGCCAGGTTGGACCGGTCGAGCGCGCCGGCAAGCACCCGCTCGAACACGTCGAGGTCGCCGTCGCAGGCATCCAGCTCCCCGGGTCCGAGCAGGTAGATGAGTTCTCCGTCGACGTGCGCGAGCACACACGGGGTGCGATCGCCCGACAACGCCTCGACGTCGGGGTCGCGCTCGTTGCGGTGCAGCACCGTGACCGGCACGGGCACCCCGTCCCGCCAGTTGGTCCACGACCGGCGTTCACGGGTCAGACCGTGGGTGATCGAGCACAACGAACAATGGGCGGTGCGCCGAAGCTTGCCCCAAACATAGGACAGCTCGCCGCGCACCCCACCGTCAGCGTCATAGACCATCACCAAACCGGTCACGGTGGCCGCCGCAGCGGTGGCGTCGAGCCGATCCTGCTGCTCGTCGGGGGCCTGAGGTGATGTCGAATTCACTGGAACATCCTGACGCACACCACGATCAGGCCGGGGGCACCCGCTGGATGACGGTCTGCGGCGGCCAGAACTCGTCCGGGCACAGCAGCCAGTGGTCGAGGTACGCCATCGTCGGCCGGTACATGTTGCGGATGTTGGCCACTTCGGTGAGCGCCACCTCGAAGGGCACCAGCTCGAAGCCGTGGGCGGACAGCTGGTCGTACATCTGGCGAACGTCGCGCTCGTGCTGCTCGCCGGTCGGCCGCACCGCCTCGGTCCAGGGATCCAGGTCCGTCCCGTGGGCCATCAGCTGATAGATCATGTCCGCCCTCCGAAGAAACCAGAACGACGAGCCGTTGGATGCGCCGACGATCAGCTGGGCTCGCATCGCCGCTTCGGTCAGCAGCTTCAGGGCGGTCAGCCAGTTGTGCTGACGGTCGTAGCTGCGAAAAAAGCGCAACATCGGGCTGGCACCGTGAGATGCGGCGATGTCGACCGCCCAGCTTTCCCAGTCGGCGAACTTGGCGTCGATCAACTGGGGGTTGGCATCCGGCGACCACGCGAACAGGAGGCTGTTCGGGGTGACCGGACCGGCGGAACCATCGTCGAGCGTGCTCAGCGGGCGTTCGCGGGTGGCGTAGGCGGCGTACAGCATGGGCAGGTAGGCGATGACCAAGGCGGTCGTCACCACCCCCAGCAGTCCCTCGACGAGCACCCCGGCGCGGGGCAGGACGTCGGTGGGAACCACGTCGCCGAACCCGATCGTGAAGAACGAGACGCCGGAGTAGTAGACGTGGCCGAACACCGAGGTGGTGCCCTTGATGCCCCGCATCCCGGCCCAGATCAGACCGAAGCCGACCACCTGCAACGTCACCCACATCGTCAGCAGGATCAGCAACAGCAGCGGCCCGAATGTGGCCAGCAGCCGCTCGCGGGCCGGTCGGTGCTCGCCGATGCGGGCGACGATGCTGCGCAGCCCGAGGAAGGCGTGCCGGGCGACGATCCTCGAAGGCCACATGTTGACGTGGCTGGAACGCGAGCTGGACGTGGTGACCAGGGTGTTGACCAGGTCGGCGACCGCGACGATCACCATGATCGCACCGACCGTCACCATCACCGCGTGGGCGATCACGGGCCGATGACCGCCCAGCCGCGTCGTTGCAGTTCGGCGGCCAGCACCTCGTCGGGCACGTCGCGAAGGCGCAAACCCGCCTCGGCGTTCTGGCGCTCCTCGTGCGAGATCCGGCGGGGCTCGGGCGGGGCAGAGGGTGTCGCTGATGCTCCTTCGTCATCCGGAGGTGGCGCGAACGGTCCGTCGTGGCCCTCCGCCTGGGCCTCGAGCAGGCCGATCAGCGCCTCGGCCTCGTCGCGGGTGAACTTGCCGTTCGCCTGCCGCTGCGTCAGCCCCAGCGGGCCCCGGGCGTCGCGAAAATCGCTGTGACCCGCCGCCTCGATCAGCGCTTCCAGGTCCCTCATCTGCCGTCCACCCGCCGGTGGACCGGCTGCCTGCCCGAATGCCATGGGATGATCCTGCCACCTGGCGGCCTGCAGGGGGTGGGTAGGGGGCACCGGGGCGCCCGCCCCGCCATGTGCGGCCGGCCCCCGCTGGGAAATGAGTCGGGTGGGCCGGGCTTGGGGAACCGCCTGTCGATCTACGGCTGAGCGTGAGAGCGGCCCGAGGCCGATGCTGCGACCGGTCGGCGACTTTGGGACGATGGGCAGATGACCGAAACGGGAGCAGCCGCCGCCCCTTGGCCGAGCGAGATGCCCCCCGAACGGCGGCCCTCTGCGGCCGAAGCACCGCCCTCCGCCGTCCAGCTGACGATCGCGGTGCCCGACGACGAGACTGCCGAGGTTCTCGCCGCCGTGGTGTGGGGTGGCGCCGCAGGCGCAGTGCCGCCGCCCGACGGGGTGGAGGAACGGGATACAGCTGACGAAGGTGTTCGCTGGGTGATCAGCTGGGTGGATCCGCCCGCTCCCGAACTTCTGGAGACGCTGGGCGCCGAGCTGTGCCGCAACGGCGCCGACGTCGTGGGCACCTCGTCGGTGGCCCACGACCAGGGACTCGACGCCTGGCGTGATTACGCCAGCGTGTGGCGGGCCGGACCGTTTGCCGTGCGGCCGCCGTGGCTGGAGGCGATCCCCGATGCCGGGACGATCGACCTGGTGATCGACCCCGGCGCCACGTTTGGCTCTGGATCGCACCAGAGCACCCGCATGGCCCTCGAGCTGCTCGCCGACCTGCCGATCGACAAGATGCCGGTCGTCGACGTGGGCAGCGGCTCAGGGATCCTCGGCATCGGAGCAGCGCTGTTGGGAGCCGCTCGGGTGGATCTGGTCGAGCTCGACCCCCGAGGTGAGAACGTTGGCCTGACCAACGCCTTTCGCAACCGGGTCGCCGACCGGGTGCGGTGGGCCGGGACCGACGCAACGGCATTGGCAGGCGTTCGAACGGGTCCTGCGCAGCACGAACCGCGTGTGGTCGCCGCCAACATGTTGATCGGCGAGCTGGAGGCGGTAGCCCCGTCCCTGCGGGCGCTCGCCGGGACCGGCGGCCTCGTCATCGCCGCAGGCGTCCTGGAGTCCCAGGTGCCCCGACTGATGCAGGCACTGGGCGCCCATCGTCGCGTCGATTGTCGCATCGAACCCTCCGAAACCGACCCGTCGGTCAGTTGGGCCGCCCTGGCGTTGGAGCTCCAACCCGCGCCCGATCCGGAAGCCGATGACGTCGACCCGAGGACGCCTCGATGAGGGTGGTTGCGGGCAGCGCAGCCGGCCGTCGCCTGGAGGCACCGCCGGGGACGGCCACCCGGCCCACCGGTGACCGGGTGCGCGAGGCGACGTTCAACTCGCTGGGCTCGTTGGGCCTAGTGCAGGACGCCACGCTGATCGACGTGTTCGCCGGCAGTGGTGCCCTGGGCATCGAGGCCCTGTCGCGAGGGGCCGAGTCGGTGACCTTTCTCGAACGTGACCCCAGGGCGGTGCGGGTGATCAAGGCCAACCTGGCGACGGTCGGGCTGGCCGAGCGGGCCGAGGTGGTGCGGGGCGACGCCCTCGCGTACCTGGCATCCACCGAGCGGCGCTGGGACGTGGCGCTGCTCGACCCGCCGTATCGCTGGGACGGATGGGACCGGCTGTGGCTCGCGCTGCCGGTGGAGTGGGCCGTCGTGGAACGCGATGTCGAGACGGAACCGCCCGAGGGCTGGAAGCGGCAGCGGTCCCGACGCTACGGCGGCACCTGGGTCACCGTGCTGAGCAGCGATCAGCCCTCCGGCGCGGCCATCTGATCACCGAGCGCGAGGTCCCCTCGCACGTTCGGTCCCAGGCGGCGCCCGAAGGGGTGGCCCGCGCAGCTACGATCGCCGTGTGACCACGGTGCTCTATCCCGGCTCGTTCGATCCCATCCACAACGGACACGTGGAGATCGTCGAAACCGCCTCCCGCCTCTTCGACCGGGTGGTGGTCGCCACCCTGCACAACCCCCAGAAGCGGTCGGGGCTGTTCGACCTGGCCGAGCGAAGCAGGCTGATCGCGGCCAGCCTCGCCCATCTGGACAACGTCGAGGTGACCAGCTTCTCCAGCCTGGTGGTTGATCTGGCCAAGGAGGTGGAGGCCAGCTTCATCGTCAAGGGCCTGCGGGCGGTGTCGGACTTCGAGTCCGAACTGCAGATGGCCCAGACCAACACCACGATTTCCGGGGTGGATACCTTGTTCATCCCGTCGGCCAGTTCGCATTCGTTTCTGGCCTCCAAGCTGATCCGCGAGATCGCCCGCTTCGGCGGCGAGATCTCGGGGATGGTCCCCCCGGCGGTGGCGGACGCCTTGCACCAACGATTCACCGAATCGAACGAGGAGATTCACACATGAACGACGGCGTGAGCTTTGACGAGGGCTACCAGGACGACGATGCCTACGACACCCGCCCCCTGGCCTCGGGTGAGCACCGGCAGTACACGGCGAGCGACTACCTCGACGACGCGCCGGCCGACGACCTGAGCGTCGACTTCGCCGAGGAGCCGCTCGATACGGCGGGCTACACGATGCCCCGCACCGAGCAGCTGCTGCGCCGGGTGGTCGACCTGATCGAGGCCGCTCCCGGCCTGCCGATGTCGGCGTCGGTGCGCATCAACAAAGACGAGATCCTCGAGCTGCTCGACGACGGCGTGGCCCGCCTGCCCGACGAGCTGCGCGCCGCCCGATGGCTGTTGAAGGAGCGCGACGAGTTTCTCGCCAAGACCCGGCGGGACGGTGAGGAGATCATCTCCGACGCCAAGGCGAGGGTGGCCCACATGGTGCAGCGCACCGAGGTGGTGAAGGCGGCCGAGCAGCATGCTCGCAAGGTGACCGAGGACGCCGAGGCCGAAGCCCGGCGCATGCACCACGAGGTCGAGGACTACTGCGACCAGAAGCTGGCCAGCTTTGAGATCGTGCTGGAGCGCATCACCCGAGCGGTGGGCGCCGGACGCCAGAAGTTGTCGGCCACCTCCCTGGCAGAGGCGCAGCTGGCGCCTCAGGAAGAGGACTCGCTGTCGGAGGCACTGTTCTTCGACCAGGACGCCATGGATGCCGAACGTGAGTCGCAGCAGTAGCGGCCGCCCCGCCCATGGGCCGCTGCTGGTGCCGGTCGCCGAGCTGCGGCGGCGGGTCGGCAACGTCGACGAGGTTGAGGGGGCGGTGGCGCTCGACGGTGCGGAGGTGTTGGGCACCCGGCTGGCCGACGGGGCCGAAGCCACGGTTGCCCTGCGCCTGGAGGCCCTCTCGGACGCCGTGGTGATCACCGGCGAGGCCGAGGCCCCATGGGAGGGCGAGTGCCGTCGCTGCCTCGAGCCGGTCTCGGGGATGACGATCGGCGACATCGATGAGGTGGCGCGGACGATGCCCCTCGATGGCGAGCTGGCGATCGAGGACGACCGCATCGACCTCACCGAGGCGGTGCGGGCCGCCGTGGTGCTCGCGTTGCCGATGGCACCGCTGTGCAGCGACGACTGCATGGGCCCAGACCCGGAGGCCTACCCGGTCACGGTCGAGGACAAGGCTGACGACGACGAAGCACCTCCACCCGACCCCCGGTGGGCCGCCCTCTCGGAGCTCCACCCCGACGAGTGAACCGGGCGTTTGGACCGCCGAGGTGCACGGCGGGACGGCGGGACGGTAACGTGGTCGGCTGGCCGTAGCCCGCACCCCCGCAATGGTGCCCGGCGCCCCCGACTGAAGGTGTTCCCATGGCTGTTCCCAAGCGCAAGACCTCCAAGGCGAAGAGCCGTACCCGTCGGGCGTCCAACTGGCGTCTCGAGTCGGCGCCTCGCTCGCTGTGCGATCGCTGCAACACCCCAAAGCGGCCCCACACGGTGTGCTCCAACTGTGGTTGGTACCACGGTCGTCAGGCGATTGAAGTCAGCTGAACCTGTTCGGCCCGGCCCGCCTGCATCAGCGGCGGGAGTGTGATGCTCGGCCGAGGTTGTTCGGCCCGGCCACCGAGCTGGCTGGCCCGGTGAGCACCCAGATCTAGTTTGCGCTTGTGAGTACTTGCGGGCAGTCGGTCGGGCCGCGCATCTACATCCTGGCTGTCACAGGGCGTCGGTACCGTTGACCGCGTTGCAACGCTTTGTCGTGTTGATATCGATCGCGTTGCCCGGTCGGAGGCTCCGGAGGCCTCTTCGTGAGGTTCGGCTGACGACGGGAGACGCCCGATGACGATCACCAATGAGGACCGCTACGCTTTGCAGGAACGAGCCAACTCGGTCCTGGGAAGGGAGCACGCTGCCACCATGATGGAGCTACTTCCACCGGTCGGCTGGGCGGATGTCGCCACCAAAAGCGATCTCGATGCTCAGAGCGAGACCCTGACCCTCAAGCTGCGCCTCGAATGGGCCGCTGCGGAGCAACGGATTCGTGGCGACATGGCGTCGATGGAGATGGGTATCCGTGGCGATATGGCGTCGATGGAGAAGAACCTCCGCAGTGACATGGCGTCGATGCAACAGGGGCACAGCGGTGACATGGCGTCGATGGAGAACGCGATCGCCGAGCTTCGGGTCAGCTTCGAGGCCGGGCTCCGGCAGTTTCAGAACCGGATAGTGGTGATCGTCGTATCGTTGGTAGGCGCGCTCGCCGCCATTGTGGGTGCAATGGCGGCGTTCTTGGCGTAACCCGGGCTGCGCCGGTGGTCGGCGCCGCGCTGACGACCTACTTGAGGCCGACGGTGCGCGTCCGCGCGTCGAAGTCGAGGCTCAACGTGGCCGAGTCGGTGGCAAACTCGTGCGTGGTGTCCAGGTGGTCGACCGTGCCGAACGCCGACTCGTGGCGCGGGTAGTCGGCCAGCGACACCTCAATGCCTCCGACGGTGAAGGGTGCGGTCGAGCCGAACCCCAGAGCCCCGGCAGACGTTGAGTCGTAGCCGACGGTGAAGCCGTCGTCGCTTCGGTCGACCGTCGGCCGGGAAGCCAGGATCGACTCCTTCCACTCGTCGAAGCCGCCGTCGGCGGCCTCGCCCACCTCGGCGATCCAGACGTTTTCGGGCCCGCCCTCGGCAACCAGGTCGAAGGGCTTGGTCATCGCATCGGTGGCAAACTTGGCCGGATCGGTGTCGCGCCAGGTCGGCTTGCGCCATGACCACAGGGCGATCCAGCCGTCGCCCTTGCGGGCGATGGTCCAGTGGTCGTCCTGGGTCACCTCGTCGAAGCGGTCCTGGGGTACGAACGCGTGGGTGAGGGGCTGGTAGCCGAACACGGTCCACAACAGCTCGTCGGTGCCCTCGTCCCACGCCGGTTGGTAGATGTGGATCGCCGCTCGCTCGTATTGGGCCGATCGGGGCATCGACGCCTCGCCGGTCCAGTAGCCGGGCCGGCCATCGTCGTCCCAGTCGGTGCTCTCGTCCCGGTCGGTTACCGGATGGTTGGTGAAGACAAGCGCGTCGGCATCGATGGCGGCCTGCCAGCTGTGAGCCTGGTCCCTCATCGCCCCGAAGCGGTGGTCCTGCACCGAGGCGAGCGACACGTCGTCGCCTCGCCACGCATAGGTGTTGGCCTCGGACAGGAAACCGAAGTTGACGATGTTGTGGTTCTGTTGGAGCCAGGGACGTATCCGATCGATGTCGCCGCCGTTGAGGTCGACCAGCGCCTTGACCTGCTCGAGAAGCGGCACCTCGAACAGGTTGTAACGCTCGGCTTGGGCCACGCCGATGCCGGCCACCTGCCAGGTGCCCACAGCTCCCAGGCTCCACCAGAACGACAGGTTGGCCGCATCGTCGAAGTCGTAGCCAAAGGGCGCCTCGGGGTTTGTGGTCACCGGGGCGGCGTCGTCGACCAAGATGCCGTGCCGCTCGCGCACGACCCCGGGTGCCTCGGCGACCGCCATGTCGACGACGGCCCGGGGCGGACGGTAGGAGGTGGCGGCGCACAGGTAGGTGGTGCCGGTGTCGGTGTGATTCTGAAAGCCGAAGTCGGTGTCGTCGAAGAGGAACTTGGACACGCCGAACGTGGCCTCGTCCCGCGAGGTCATCTTGTCCTTCTTATAGGTGCGACCCCGCGGTGCGGTGTAGCTGCCGGCGTGGGTGTGGGCGGCCAGGTCGACGAGGCATAGGTCCAATGCCATGGCGGCTGCAACGGCGAGCTCCTCGTCCCCGCCCAGCTCGATCAGCGTGACCAGCGGGGTGATGTTCTTCAGCATGTACACGTTGGAGTGCCACTCGAAGAAGCCGAACCGGGCCCGTTCGTCGATCCACTTGAGAATCCCAGGCTTGGCGCGCTCGGAGTGCTCGGCGCCGGCCAGGCCGGTGATCGTGAAGGTCTCCTCCGACAGGTGCCGGCCGGCCAGGTACTCGATGACCAGCCCGATGATGATGTGGTTTTCCGACCAGTACCAGAGGTTGTCCACCCGGCTGTTCGGGTTGGGGTCGTCATAGCGATAGCGGTTGTCGACCAGCCGCTGCTCGATCGCCTCGATGACGTCCGGGGCGAGCGTGGTCATCCCGGCGTTGAACGATGCAGCATTCGCTGATGCAGTGTTGGAGGGTGGAGCCTTGGACGAGTCCCCGCCGTCGGTGCCGAGCCGGAGGAGCCACAGCAGATACATGAGGTCGAAGTCGCGGGTGTCCTCCCATCCGTCGATCTTGGTCCAGGTGTCCGCAAGCGAGTCGACGGTGACCGCCTCGACGTTCCAGCGGTAGTCGGGATCGCGTCGAGCCCGGATGAGGTGGCCCGCGACCCCGGTGGCGTTGCCGGCGTCGAACTCGGTGGTGGCGAAGGCCAGGTACTCGTCGACGCGCCGCTGGTAGACCGCCTCGTCGATCAGCCCGTCGTCGCCGGGTGCCGCTCCCGGTGTCGGCATGGATGCACAGCCTGCGCCGTCGTTGCACACATCGGGCAGCGGATCGCCGGAGGCGCTGTTGCTCTCGGTGGTGCACGACGTCATGGCCAGCGCCCCGGCCAGTCCGGCCGACCCGGCCAAAAAGAACCGACGGTTGATGTTGACCACGTGAACTCCCCGATGCTCAGCGCCCCACTCCCACCGTCCATGCTGCGTCACGAGCCGGCGGGTGCCAGGCCGATGGTAGATCGGAAGGCGGCGCCGCGGCGCCGTGACCCAGAGAACCGTGACTCAGAGAACCGTGACCCAGAGAACCGTGACCCAGAGAACCGTGACACTGTGGACGCCATGGGCATAGCCACAGAGACCACCGGCCGGACCCTGGTGGTCACCATCGACCGCCCGAAGCGCCGCAACGCCGTCGACCGCACGACCGCCGACGAATTGCACCGGGCGTTTGTCGCCTTCGATGCTGACGGAGGCCTCGACGTGGCCGTGTTGACCGGTGCCGGCGGCAACTTCTGCGCCGGGGCCGACCTGCATGCGATCGGCACGGGCGACGGCAACCGGGTGTCCGACGACCCCGACGCACCGGCGCCGCTCGGCTGCACGCGGCTGCTGCTCGACAAGCCCGTGATCGCCGCAGTCGAGGGCTTCGCCGTCGCCGGCGGGCTCGAACTGGCGCTGTGGTGTGACCTGCGGGTGGCGGCCACCGACGCCACCTTCGGCGTGTACTGCCGCCGCTTCGGGGTGCCCCTGGTCGATGGCGGCACGGTGCGGTTGCCTCGTCTGATCGGCCAGAGCCGGGCGTCGGACATGATCCTCACCGGCCGGGGGATCTCCGGGGTGGAGGCGGGGGAGTGGGGCCTGGCCAACCGCACGTGCGCGCCGGGATCGGCGCTCGACGCCGCGCTCGAGCTGGCGGCGTCGATCGCCGAGTTTCCGCAGCAGTGCCTGCGCAACGATCGGCGTTCCAGCTACGAGCAGTGGGGCCTCGGCCTCGACGATGCGCTGGCCAACGAGACCCGGCTGGGGTTGGCGACGCTGCACAGCGGCGAGACCCTCGAGGGGGCCGCCCGATTTGTCGCCGGGGCTGGCAGGAGTGGAGCCGCAGTGCCTCCGACTCGGGAGCCAGGCCAGCCCGGTCTGGGCCCGGTCGAAACCGGTGACGGCCAACGGTAGTAAGGTCGCCCCTCCGATGAAGGGCCCGTTTACCCGGCGGGCCGTTCACAGGTACTCGTCACCACGGGCTCGTCACCGACCAGCCTGTCGACCAGATGGAGGCAGCGGTGCCCGCCGAGACACATATGGAACGCCAGTCGCTCGACCGTGACGCAGTGCTGCAACTCGTCAAGGAGCAGCTGGCCGACATCATGGAGTCCGATGTCGACGCGATCGGCGAGGATGACCGCTTCGCCGAGGACCTTCACACCGACAGCCTCGCCCTCGTCGAGTTGGTCGAGGTGCTCGAGGACGAGCTAGCCGAGCGTTCCTGCGCGGTGCTCTTCGACGACGAGGACCTGGTCGACCTGCTCACCGTGCGCGATGCCGTCGACTACGTCATGGCTCGGATGGGATCCTGAGCGCCGCCATCGCGCAGCGATCCCGCACCGTGGGCAGCCGTCGACCGAATCGTGATCAAAAGGGCGCAGCCCGAGCCTTGGCCCAGCGGCTGGGCCACGACTTTGCCAACGTTCAGCTGCTTCGTCTAGCTCTGGTGCACCGCTCGGCGTTCGCCGAGGAGCAGCTGGCCGAGTCGAACGAACGCCTGGAGTTTCTCGGCGACTCGGTGCTCGGGTTGGTCATCACCGATGCGCTGTATCGGCGCCGCAGCGAACAGGCCGAGGGTCGCCTGGCCCGTGCCCGGGCCGAGCTGGTCGACGAGACGACGCTGGCCGAAGCGGCCCGACGGATCGACGTGGGATCGGCGCTGCGGCTCGGGCGGGGCGAGGACACCAGCGGGGGACGGGACAAGGCCTCGATCCTCGCCGATGCCACCGAAGCCCTGATCGGAGCGGTGTATCTCGACGGTGGGTTCGAGGCGGCACGCCGGGTGGTGACAGGCCTGCTGGAGCCGGTCTTCGACCAACGCCTGGGGCTGGCCGATCCCAAATCCCACCTGCAGGAGTTGGCGGCGGCGCGAGGTCTCGGCGAGCCTCGCTACCACACCGAATCCTCCGGCCCCGACCACCGCAAGCAGTTCAGTACTACGGTCGAGGTCAGCGACAGGCGCTTCGGGCCCGGCACGGGGCACTCGAAACGACAGTCAGAACAGGCAGCGGCCGGCCTCGCACTCGGGGCCCTGGAGACACCGGAGTAGTGGTTGCGGTGGCGCGAGACGCCCAGTACCGCGAGTATCAGCACCCAGAACGCCAGCCGACAGATCAACACCTTCCATCCCAGGGCAAGCAGCCCCCGCTGACGGGGCACGAGCATCCTCCCAGGGCAACAGCGATGAACGGAGAGCCCATGGAATTACCCGAGTACGAAGTGATCCGGCGAGATCTCGAGCGTGAGGCGGGCGGCAAGAAGATCGCCTCGATCGCCGTCCACCGGCCCAAGCTGCTGGTGGAGACCACCGAGAAGGAGCTGACCGAAGGCACCGAAGGCATCAAGGTGTCCAACGTCGAACGGCTCGGGCCCTACCTCGTCTTCCGCTTGGCCGGCGGTCAGGCGATGACGATCCGCCTTGGCGCCGGCTCGTGGCTGCGCAAGGACATTCCGGAGAAGGCCAAGTCGAAGTCCCGCAAGACCGACTCGTCGCCGCCCCGGCCCGAGCCCGAGTCCGATCTGGTGATCTCGTTCACGCAGGGCAAACCGATCCGGCTCAACGATCCGGAGAAGACCTGCGAGGTGCGGCTGCTGGCCCAGGAGGACCTCACCACCCTGCCCGACGCCACCGCGCTGGGCATGGACGTCGTGGCGACCCCGGTGTCGTGGGTGTCGTTCGGCGATGCGCTGCTGCGCCGCAGCGGCAAGCTGAAGTCGATCCTGATGGACCAGACGTTCCTCGTCGGGATCGGACCGATCTACTCCGACGAGATCCTGTTCACCTCCGGCCTGCGCTTCGACCGGAACCCGGCGTCGCTGTCGGCCCAGGAGGTCCGCCGCCTGTACCGGGCGGTCGTCGAGACGATGCACGATGCGATCAAGTACGGCGGCACCGCCGTCGACGATCCGCCGTTCGAGGACCTGTCCGGCAAGACCGGCGGCTACGGCGAGTATCTGGCGGTGTACCGCAAGGACGGCCTGATGAGCCCGAGGGCCCGCGGACCGGTGGTGAAGCGCCGCTACGGCCACGGCTGGACGTTCTATTGCGAGCAGACCCAGGTCTAAGCACCGGTGTTCCTCAAGAGCCTGCAACTGAAAGGGTTCAAGTCCTTCGCTGACTCGACCACCCTGGTGATGGAGCCCGGCGTCACCGTCGTGGTCGGCCCCAACGGTTCGGGCAAGTCCAACGTGGTCGATGCCATCGGCTGGGTTCTCGGTGCCCAAGCGCCGTCGGCGGTGCGCTCGGCCAAGATGGACGATGTGATCTTCGCCGGTGCGGACAACCGCTCGGCGCTGGGCCGGGCCGAGGTGTCGCTTACGATCGACAACTCGGCGGGCATGTTGCCGATCGAGTTCGCCGAGGTGACGATCAAGCGGGTGCTGTTTCGCTCCGGCGACAGCGAGTACTCGATCAACGGCGCCGCCTGTCGGTTGCTCGACATCCAGGATCTGCTGTCGGACAGCGGCGTGGGCCGCCAACAACACGTCATCATCAGCCAGGGCCAGATCGATGCGGTGCTCAACGCCAAGGCCGAGGATCGCCGGGCGATCATCGAGGAGGCGGCCGGGATCCTCAAGCATCGTCGCCGCAAGGAACGGGCCGAGCGCCGGTTGGCCTCGACCGAGGCCAACCTCACCCGGGTGAGCGACCTGCTGCGCGAGGTTCGCCGTCAGCTGCGACCGCTGGAGCGTCAGGCCGAAGCGGCCCGGCGTCACGGCGACCTCACCGCCGAGCTGTCGGCGCTGCGCATCCACCTGCTGGGCAAGCGCCTGGCCGGGTTGCGCCGCCAGCTGGCCGAGCGGGCCGCCGACGGTGCTGCCATGCGCACCGAGGATCAGCGGTTGCGGGCCGCCCTGGCCGACCTCGACGCCCGGGTGGTCGCCGCCGAGGCCGAACTGGCCGCCTCGGGCGAGGCCGACCACTCCGGCTGGTTGACCCGATACGAGGCGCTGCGCGAGCGGGCGCGCGGCCAGGGCGCATTGCTGGCCGAGCGTCGCCGCAACCTGGAACGTGAACGCGAGTCGTTCATCGACGAGGGCGTGATCGCTGCGCTTGAGGCCGAGGGCGCCCAGCTCGACCTGGACATCGCCGGGGTCGATACCGCCACCCACGCGTTGGAGGATGCCGACGACGAGTGGCGCCGCGCCGAGCAGGCGCTGTCGATCGCCCGAACCGACTTCGAGGCCACCTGGGGTGATGGGGTGCCCAAGCCGAGCGGCGACGCCGCCGGAGTGCGCGGTGAGTTGGCCGCGTTGGGCCGCGCCATCGACGCCCAGGAGCGCGATGCGCAGCGGCTGACCAGCCGGCGCGAGCAGTTGACCCAACGACGATTGCGCCTCGCCGAGGAGATCGCCACCGCCGAGGCCCAGCTGGCGCTGGGCGAGGCCGACCACGACGCCGCGGTTGTCACCGCCGAGGCCGATCGGGACGCCGCTCGCAGCGCGCTGGCCAAGGCCGACGAGGCCGCCCGCGACGCCGCCAACGAGCGCGCCGGGTGGACGGCCCGTTCCAAGGCTCTGGCTCAGGCTCTCGATGCCGCCCGCAGCCGGGCCGGGGCCGAGCGCATCGCCCAGGTGGAGGGCTACATCGGCACGCTGCTCGACGTCATCGAGGTGGACGCCGGTTGGGAGGCCGCCTTTGAGGCCGCCGCCGGCGACTCGCTCTCGTCGGTGGTGATGGCCGACCCCAAAGCGGCCCGCAGAGCGCTCGACGCGCTCAGCGCGGAGGGCGGCGCCGGTGCGGTGCTCGCCCTCGGTGCGGCGCCCGGAGGCGACCACGATTCGGCGATCGCCACCACGTCGTCGGTGCGCTCCCACGTGCGGGCCGGCTCCCAAGCCGCAGGTCGAGGCGTGGACGCGCTGTTGGACGCCCTGCTCGGCGGGGCGGTGTGCGTCGACGGCGGTTGGCGCGTCGCCGCCGACGTGGCACTCGCGCACCCCGGCCGGGTGGTCGTCACCCGCGACGGCGACCGCTTCGGCGTCTCCGGCTGGCGGATTGGCACCTCGACCACCGAAGCGACCGGTGCTGCGCTCGAAGAGGCCGAAGGGCACGCCGAGCGGACCCAGGCGGTCGACGAGCAGGCCAAGGCGGCGCTGGTCGCCGCCAGGACCTCGGCGTCGGAGGCCGACGCTGTGCTGCGCGACGCCGAGCGGGCCCGCGACCGGGCCAAGGCTGCCCGCACGTCGGCCGAGCGCGAGGCCGAGCGGGCCACCGCAGCCGCAAGCGAGGCCGACGCCGAACTGGTACGCCTCGACGCGGAGGCGGCCGAGCTCGCCGAACGCTCGCAGGCCGACGCCGCCCGGCGACTCGAGCTGGAACGGGCGCTGCCTGCGCTGGAGGCCGAGGAGGCCCACCTGGCCGAACGCGAGCGGGCGATGGGCGAGGCCCGGGCCCGGCTGGACGAACGGGCCGGCGCCACCGCTGCGCTGCGCCGCGAGCTGGAAGTGCGGGCGGCGGGGGTGGAGGAGCGTCGCCGCATGCTGACCGACCGTCGAGTGTCGGTGCGCGACCGACTGGAGCGCAACCGCGCCGAGGCGGAGGCCGCCGCCGAGCGTCGCGTCGAGCTGGACGCACGGGCCGAGGCGACCGAACGCCTGGCCGTGTTCGTCGCCAAGCGGCTGGCGGTCGTCGAGACCGACCTGGTCGGCGTGCGCGAGGCCCGGCGCCAACAGAGCGAGCAGGCCCGGGCGGTCACCGGCGAGCTCGAGCGCTTGCGCTCCGAGCGAAGCTCCACCGAACGCTCGCTGAACGAGCTGGGCGAACGCCGCCACCAGGCCGAGGTGGCCGATGCGGAGCTGCGCCTGCGCCTCGAGACGCTGACCGAACAGGCCCGAACCGAACTGGACGTGGAGCCGGAGGTGGCCGAGGCCGCCCCCGCGCCCGAGCTGCCCGAGGGGATCAGCGGCGCCGAGCAGCTGCGGGTGCTCGAGCGCGAGCTGCGGCTGATGGGCCCGATCAACCCGCTGGCGGTGGCCGAGTTCGCCGAGCTGTCCGAGCGCCACGAGTTTCTCGGCGCCCAGTTGGAAGACGTGCGCTCGTCGCGCCGGGAGCTGTCCAAGATCATCAAGGCGGTCGACGACGAGATCGTGTCGGTGTTCGCCGCCGCCTATGCAGACGTGGCCGGGCACTTCGAGGCGCTGTTCTCCACCCTGTTCCCCGGCGGCGAGGGATCGCTGTCGCTCACCGATCCCCACGACCTGCTGAACACCGGCATCGAGCTGAAGGCCCGCCCGTCCGGCAAGAACGTGCGCAAGCT
>NZ_DAOLGP010000051.1:0-18911 GCF_035329545.1 Candidatus Neomicrothrix sp. | reverse complement strand
CTAAAAGTGAGACCGCCCACAAGTTCTGCGTGACAACGCTCCGGCGGTTGGCTAACCTCAGCCACATCACATCGGAGTTGAGGAATCTCATTCCTCCTTTGATGAGCTGGGTGACTGTGTGAGCTTTCGGGGGGTTGCTCACACAGTCCCCGGCTGCTCCGAAGCCGGTCTGGTGCCGCAATCACCACGATCTGGGCTCGTCTGGCAAACTCGGCGACGTGGATTACGTCTCGGTACCCGATAGCGGCGGCTTCGTGCTCGTCGACCTGCCCAACGCCCCCGACGCCACCGGCATCGTTCGGTGGGCGCGCAAGATCCTCAAGGACGGGGCTACCAACCTGGCCCGGTCGGTGACCTACAGCTACGGGATCCTCGGCATGAAGGTGTCCGGGGCATCGGCCGGCATCAGCGCTGACCCCAAGGTGCGCAACGACTCGGTTGCCGCGTTCGTCGCCAACGTGTCCGAGGCGTTAGGCGATCGCCGGGTTTTCCTCGATGCCGCCAAAGGTGTGTCCGCCGACGACCTGGCTCCGCTTCGCGACGCCGATACGCGCAGCGCCATGTGTTTTGATGCCTCGGTCGTTGGCTCCTTGGCCGACGAGGGCGTGCTCGCCGCTGCGGCCTGGGCCCACGGACCACTCGACGGTGCCCGGGTGAGCATCGACGGCTCCAGCCCTGACGAGATCCGCCTGGCCCGCGCCGCGGTCGCCACCGGCGCCACCGTCGTGGCCATCGGGTCCCGCCAACGCACCGAAGGCTTCGACTCCGACGCGCTCGACACGCTGGCCGCCTCGGTCGGGAACACCGACATCGACCCGCCGGGCGATCCGGTGGACGACGGCCTGCACACCCAGGCCGACCTGGCGCTGGTCGGCGCCAAGACCAACTCGGTCGACCATCATCGGATGGCCCAGATCGCCGCCCCTATCGTGGTCCCGTACGCCAGGTTGGCGGTCACCACCCGGGCGTTGGCCGTGGCCCAGCGGGCCGATCGCCGTGTGCTGCCCGACTTCGTGACGGTGGCCGGGCCGCTGCTGGCGCAGTGGCCCGACGACGGGGCCGACCTCGAGTCGCTGCGCGCCGAGGCCCGCAACCGCATTACCGAGGCGCTCGCCTCCCTCCCCGGCGGGGACGACGGCCTGGTGCTCGAGGCATGCTACGCCGCCGAGGCGTTTCTCAGCACTTGGCAGGACGAGCTGCCGTTTGGTCGCCCGATCTAACGCTCCGACGAGCAAAGATGGAGGAACTTCCACGATGAACGCACCTGGAGACTGGCCTCAATACGAGCTCGTACCCTTGCCGGCGCAACCCGATGGGGTGCCCTGGCCGACCGAGCAGTGGCCGACCGGCGAGTTGGTCGCCCACGATCAGGGCGCGGTGGAGGCGTTGGTGGCCCAGGCGTTCGCCGACCAGCCACACGACGACCTGGCGCTCACCCTGGCGGTCGTCGTCATCCAGGGTGGACGGTTGGTGTTGGAGCGCTACGGCCCCGACACCGATGCCGACACGCCTCTCGTGTCGTGGTCGATGGCCAAGAGTATCACCCAGGCGGCGCTGGGCGCCTTGGTGCTCGACGGAGCGATCGACCCGCACGAACGGGCGCCGGTGCCCGAGTGGGCCGAGCCCACCGACCCCCGCTCGTCGATCGGAACCGCCGACCTGCTGGCGATGCGAAGTGGGCTGCACTGGGTGGAGGACTACGTCGATCCCGACGCCTCCACCTGTCTGCGCATGCTCTTCGGTGACGAGCGGGCCGACATGGCCCACTACGCGGCCTCGTTGCCCCTCGAATCTCCGGTGGGTTCCGAGTTTGTCTATTCGTCGGGCACGACCAACATCCTGTCCCGCCTCTGCGGCGATGCCCTCGGGGGCGGCGAGGCCGCCATGGCACGGCACCTGGCCGAGCGCATCTTCGGTCCGCTGGGGATGACCTCGGCCGATCCGCGCTTCGACGACGCCGGCACGTTTGTCGGCTCGTCGTACGTGTGGGCGACCGCCCGGGATTTTGCGCGGTTTGGCCTATGGTATCTGCGTGACGGGATGTGGGACGGGCGCCGGCTGCTGCCGGAGGGCTGGGCCGATCGGGCACGCCGCCTCCTGTCCTTCGACGACGAGGGCACCGGCTACGGCGAGCAGTGGTGGGTGAAGGCGGACTCCGAGCTGGGAGTGTTTTGGGCCAACGGCTACGAGGGCCAGTCGATCACGGTGGTCCCTGGCGCCGACACGGTGATCGTGCGCCTCGGCAAGACCCCCGCCGAGTGCGCACCGGCGCTGCAACAGTGGCGCTGGGACCTGCTCGAGGCCCTGACCGGCACGGGCTGAGCGCCACGGCGTGACCCGTGTTGGTCGAACTCTGTCGCTATCGCGCGGTCTACGACGTTGAAGCGGCAGAGTTCGTCCGCTGCACCCGATTCGGGTGGGGGGCGGCCGCGGCTACGCTGGGACGAAACTGAAGCCGACCATCTCGGACGGAAGAGCGTCGGGGGCTCACGCCGCCCGGCCGCCGGAGGAGCAACCACCCCGGAATCTCTCAGGCACCGGTACCGCCCGGGTCAGGCACACGCTGGAAAGCAGGGCAACCGCCCTCGCCGAAGGGGAAAACCGGGCACCGACCCGGTGAAGCTCTCAGGCACCATGGACAGCGGGGGGGCTCGATCCCTCAAACGCGCCTGGAGTCACCGGTGTCCACTTCCCCAGTTCAGTCCCATGAGTCCGCCCCGGTCGGGAGCTTCGCCTCTCGCCACCTGGGCTCCGACTCACACGAGACCGTCGCCATGCTCGCCGCTCTGGGCTTCGAGACGATGGACCAGCTGATCGATGCCACCGTGCCCACGTCGGTGCGCGACAACGAGCCGCTTCGGCTGACCGATCTGCCCGGGCCGATGGCCGAGCACGAGCTGCTCGATCACCTGCGTGAGCTGGCGGGTCGCAACCGGGTGGTCACGTCGATGATCGGGCAGGGCTACTACGGCACCCATACCCCGGCCGTGATCCAGCGCAACGTGCTGGAGAACCCCGCCTGGTACACCGCCTACACCCCGTACCAGCCCGAGATCTCCCAGGGCCGCCTGGAGACGCTGCTCAACTTCCAGACCGTCGTGCAGGACCTGACCGGCCTGGACCTCGCCGGTGCGTCGTTGCTCGACGAGGCCACCGCGGCCGCCGAAGCGCTCACCCTGTGCCGTCGCCAGTCGAAGAGCAAGGCCACCAAGTTTCTCGTCGACGTTCGCTGCCACCCGCAGGTGATCGCCGTGGTCGCCACGAGGGCGGCGCCCCTGGGCATCGAGCTGGACCTGGTCGATCCTCGCAGCGGTGGCGTCGAAGCCGCCGACTACTTCGGAGCGCTGCTCGCCTACCCGGCCACCGACGGCACGATCAGCGACTTCAGCCCGCTGACCGCTGCCCTGCACGAGGCGGGGGCCCTGGTGGCGGTCACCACCGACCTGCTGGCGTGCACCCTGTTGACCCCACCAGGCGAGTGGGGCGCCGACATTGCGGTCGGATCCGCCCAGCGCTTCGGTGTGCCGATGGGCGCCGGCGGCCCGCACGCCGGGTTCATGGCGGTGACGGACAAGCTGCGCCGCTCGCTGCCCGGGCGCCTGGTGGGCGTCTCGGTCGACGCCGCCGGCCGTCCGGCGATGCGCCTCGCCCTCCAGACCCGCGAGCAGCACATCCGGCGCGAGAAGGCCACGTCCAACATCTGCACGGCGCAGGTGCTGTTGGCGGTGATGGCCGCCAGCTACGCCACCTATCACGGGCCCGAGGGACTGCTCGACATTGCCGAGCGCATCGTGTCGTTCACCGAGGAGGCCGCAGAGATACTGGGCAGCAATGGTGTCGAGGTGGTGACCGGGGCAGCGTTCGACACCCTGTGGGTGTCGGTGCCCGGCCGGGCCGACGCGGTGCTGGCCGCCGCGCTCGAGTGCGAGATCAACCTGCGCCGGGTGGACGGCGACACCGTCGGCCTGTCGGTCGACGAGACCACCACCCCCGCCGCCCTCGCCGACGCCCTGGTGGCAATCGCCGGAGGGGACGTCGCCATGGACCGCCAGGGGGTGGCCGACGCGCTGAGCGCCGCCGTCGCCAACCCCGACGCAAACACCACTGGGCTGATCCCGGCCAACCTCGTTCGCACCACCCCGTTCCTCACGCACCCGACCTTCCACAGCCACCGCACGGAGACCGAGATGCTGCGCTACCTGCGGCGCCTGTCCGATGCCGACCTGGCGCTCGACCGCTCGATGATCCCGCTGGGCAGCTGCACGATGAAGCTGAACGCCACCACCGAGATGCTGCCGGTCACCTGGCCGGAGTTCTCCGACCTGCATCCCTTCGCACCCGCCGATCAGCTGGCCGGCATCACCGAGCTGGCCCGCCGCCTCGAGCGCTGGCTGGTCGACATCTGCGGCTACGACGCCGCCTCGATCCAGCCCAACGCCGGCAGCCAGGGCGAGCTGGCCGGGCTGCTCGCTATCAGGGCCTATCACCAGAGCCGGGGCGAGACGCAGCGCCAGGTCTGTTTGATCCCATCATCGGCGCACGGCACCAACGCCGCCTCGGCGGTGATGGCCGGTATGAACGTCGTCGTCGTCGCCTGTGACGACGAGGGCAACGTCGACACGGTCGACCTGCAGGCCAAGATCGACGAGCACGCCGCCGAGCTGGCTGCCCTCATGGTCACCTACCCCTCGACCCACGGCGTGTTCGAGGAGGCGATCAGCGAGATCTGCGCCGCTGTGCACGACGCGGGCGGTCAGGTGTACCTCGACGGCGCCAACCTCAATGCCCTCGTCGGCCTGGCCCGGCCCGGCAAGTTTGGCGCCGATGTCAGCCACCTCAACCTGCACAAGACGTTCTGCATCCCCCACGGCGGTGGCGGACCGGGCGTCGGCCCGGTCGTGATGCGTGAGCACCTGGCGCCGTTCATTCCGGCCACCGATCAGGGAAGCTTCTCCCCCGGCGATGTCCAGCGGACCGACCGGGTTGGTGCTGTCTCTGCCGCCCCCCTGGGCTCCGCCTCGATCCTGCCGATCAGCTACGCCTACATCGCCATGATGGGTGCCGACGGTCTGACCGCCGCGTCGTCCGGGGCCATCCTCACCGCCAACTACGTGGCCGAGCGTCTCGATGCCCACTACCCGGTGCTCTACACGGGGGCTCGCGGCCGGGTGGGTCACGAGTGCATCCTCGACCTGCGACCGCTCACCAAGGAGAGCGGCATCACCGACGAGGACGTGGCCAAGCGGCTGATCGACTATGGCTTTCACGCCCCGACGATGAGTTTCCCGGTGACGGGCACGCTGATGGTCGAACCGACCGAGTCGGAGTCCAAGGCCGAGCTCGACCGTTTCTGCGACGCGATGATCGCCATCCGCTCCGAGATCGACCGGGTGGTCGACGGGACCTGGCCGGCGGACGACAACCCGCTGGTCAACGCCCCGCACCCATCCGAGGACCTGCTCGTCGACGAGTGGACCCACCCGTACAGCCGCGAGCTGGCCGCCTACCCGCTGCCCGAGCTGCGCCGAAACAAGTACTGGGTGCCGGTGTCGCGCATCGACGGCGGCTACGGCGACCGCAACCTGGTGTGCTCGTGTCCGCCGATCGAAGTGCTGGCCGAGGCCTAACGGAACCTCCGGTGGCGATCGTGGCGGTGTGGGCCAAGCCCGGGTCGAGAAGGCCCGGGGTCGGCGGGCGTCACGGCGATGCCCTGGTCGTCGCCGTCGCCGCGCGGGCGGTTGACGGCCGGGCCAACGTCGCCGTCGTGGCAGCGCTGGCCGAGGCCCTCGAGGTGCCCAAGCGGGACGTGCGGATCGTCGGTGGCCACACCGGTCGGGCTAAACGCGTCGAGGTGCCCGACCGGGTCGCTGGGCGGGCGGCGCAACTGCTGGGTTCGGTGTGAGCGTTCGGGTCGGTGCGACCCCGGCGCGTTCCGAGGTGGCCGTCGTGGCGTTCTTGGCCTTCGTCAGCGTGCTGATGGCCTTCGGCATCGACGCCGCGCTGCCCGCCTTCGACGAGCTGCGCCAGGACTTTGGCCTCGATGCCCGTGGGCTCAGCCCGGCGATCACCGGCACCCCCTACTTCGTCGGCATGGCGATTGGGCAACTGATCTTCGGCGTGCTCGCCGACCGCTTCGGCCGCCGTCCGATCATGATGGTCGGCCTCAGCGTCTATGCGCTGGGCGCGTTGGGGGCGGCGACGGCCAACGGCCTGGGAATGCTGCTCGTCGGGCGTTTCATCTGGGGACTTGGCGCCGCTGCGCCGGCGGTGCTGCGGATGGCGATCGCCCGCGACCTGTACGCCGGCGAGCGCATGGCCCGGGTGGTGTCGCTGGTGACGGCCGTCTTCCTGATCGGTCCGATCGTCGTGCCGTTCATCGGCGAGTGGATCCTGCTCACCGGCTCGTGGCGGGCGGTGTTCGCCGTGGCGATCGCCTTGGCGGCCGTGGCGTTGGCCTGGGCGTTCGCCTTCGGCGAGACGCTGGCGCCCGAACATCGCCAGCCGTTGCGCATCCGGCCCATCACCAGGGCTTTCGCAGCGGTGGTGACCACCCGGGTGACCCTGTGGGCCATCATCGCCCAGGCGTTCTTCGGAGCCGCCTTCTTCATCTGGCTCGGCAGCGCCCAGCCGGTGATCGATCGCATCTACGGGCGCAGCTCGCAGTTCACGCTGCTGTTCGGGCTCTCCGGCGTCGGCATGGCGGCGGCGCTGCTGGTGAACAACCGTCTGATCTCACGCTTCGGGGTGCGCCCGATGGCCGTCCGGGCCGCCTGGGTGTTCGTCCTGGCGGGGCTGGCCGGCCTGACGGTGGCGATCGCCTGGGGTGGTGTGCCGCCGTTGTGGGCCTGGTTCGCCTGGGCGCTCGTCGCCAACGCCATGTCGATGATCATGACCCCGATGTGCGCAGCGATTGCGCTGGGACCGATGGCCGACCAGGCGGGCATGGCCAGCGCTGTGCTCGGTCTCGGCCAACTCGGCGTTGGGGCGCTGCTCGCCGCCCTGGTCGACGCCAGGATCGGTGCCACGGTGACCCCAATGCTCGTCGGGGCCACCGTCTTCGGCGCAGCGGGGCTGGGAGCGCTGCTGTGGAGCGGCCGGGGTTCCTGAGGCCAAACCTGCCACGCTGGGCGCATGCACGTATCGATGACGGTGCCCACCGACGACCTTACCGAGGCGCCGACGATCTACGCGGAGCTCGAGGCGTTGGGCTACGACCGGGCCTTCTCGTTCGAGGCCAAGCACAACCCGTTTCTGCCGCTCGCCGTCGCCGCCCAACACACCGAGCACATCCAGCTGGGCACGGCGATCGCCATCGCGTTCGCCCGCACGCCGATGACCCTGGCCAACGCCGGTTGGGACCTGCAGACGATCACCGGCGGCCGTTTTGCGCTGGGGTTGGGCTCTCAGGTCCGGCCCCACATCGTCGAGCGCTACGGCATGGAGTGGTCGCGCCCGGCGGCGCGCATGCGCGAGATGGTGCTGGCCATCCGGACGATCTGGGAGGCGTGGGAGACCGGCGACCCACTGGACTTTCGAGGCGAGTTCTACCGCCACACTCGAATGGTGCCGGCGTTCGATCCCGGCCCGAACCCGTTCGGTCCACCGCCCATCCTCACCGCCGGTGTCGGACCGCTGATGACCGAGGTTGCTGGCGAGGTGGCCGACGGGTTCCTGGTGCACCCTTTGAACACCCGTCGCTCGCTGCAGGAACTGACCGTGCCGGCGATCGCCCGGGGCGCTGCTCGAGCCGGGCGCTCCCCCGCCGACGTCGAACTCACCTGCGTCACCATCGTGGTGACCGGCCGGGATGAGGCCGAACTGGAGCGGTCACGGGAGGCGGTCAGGGCCCAGCTGGCGTTCTATGGCACCACGCCCGCCTACCGGCCGGTGCTCGACCTGCACGGGCGCGGCCATCTTCACGGCCAGCTGAAGACCCGGGCCAGACGCGGCGAGTGGGGTGAAATGGCCGAGCTGATCGACGACGAGTTCCTTGAGGAGGTGGCCGTCGTCGGCGAGCCGGACGCCATTGCACCGGCGTTACGGCGCCGACTGGGAGGCATCTCGGATCACGTGAGCCTGGTCAACAACCGGGCGCCCGACCCTGGTCACTTCGTCGAGGTGGTCACCGCCCTGAATCCTCGCCTGCGGCGGGATCCAGGGTGAGCGACGCCGAGTTCATGCAGTAGCGCTCGCCGGTGGGCTTGGGCCCATCGGGGAACACGTGGCCCAGGTGGGCATCGCAGTTGGCGCAGCGGGCCTCGATGCGGGTCATGCCCAGGGTGCGGTCCTCGATGCGCTTCACCTTGTCGTCGCCGATCGCGGTGAAGAACGACGGCCAGCCGGTGCCGGAATCGAACTTGGTGTCGCTGTCGAACAGGGCCTCGTCGCAGACGACGCAGCGGTACACGCCGGCGTCCTTGGTGTCCCAGTAGGCACCGGTGAAGGCGCGCTCGGTGCCGCCGTTCTGGGTTACCTCGTACTGCTCGGGCGTCAGGCGCTCTCGCAGGTCTCCCTGGTTCTGGTCGGTGTTCACAGTTGATTCCTCGCTTGTCGTCATCGGTTGGCTGTGGGGTGGAAACTCAGGCGTAGGCAACCTGGCAGAAGCCGTGGTTGCAGTACCCGCCCGGGTTCTTGGCCAGGTACTGCTGGTGGTAGTCCTCGGCGTAATAGAACGGCCCCACCGGGGCGATCTCGGTGGTGATGTGACCGAAGCCCCCCTCGCTCAGCTTGCTCTGGTAGGCGTCGCGGCTGGCGTCGGCCGCCGCGGCCTGCTCGGGTGAGTTGGTGTAGATCGCCGAGCGGTACTGGCTGCCGATGTCGTTGCCCTGGCCCATGTACTGGGTGGGGTCGTGGTTCTCCCAGAACACCTTGAACAGCTCGTCGAGGGCGACGATCGCCGGGTCGAACACGACGAGGACCGCCTCGGTGTGGCCGGTCCGGGCCGTGCAGGTCTCCTCGTAGGTCGGGTTGGGCGTGGTGCCCCCTGCGTAGCCGGCAGCGGTGCTGTACACGCCAGGCAGCTGCCAGAAGAGGCGCTCGGCGCCCCAGAAACAGCCCATGGCGACGACGAGGGTGTCGAGGCCCTCCGGCCACGGGCCCTGCAGAGGATGGCCGTTGACGGCGTGGGCCTCGGGCACCGGCATCTGCTGATCCCGACCCGGCAGGCAATCCTCGGGAGCCGGGGGCGGTGCGGGGAGCTTGCGACCAAACATGTGTCTCCGTTCTGGGGGCGTAGTGACCACAACCGGTGTGACGGCGTGACGATTCCCGACGTCTCAGGTCGGTTTTGTTCAGTCTCTCCCTCTACCCGGCCCAGATGAGGTCGGGCAGCCCAGCATCGCCGGGTCAGGCCAGGAACGGTGGCTTGACGACGGTGGCGGGCACGTCGGTGCCCCGCTGGTCGATGACGACCTGGTCACCGGGTTGGATGTCGGTGTCGAGGAAGGCCAAGGCGATGCCCACCCCGAGCTCGGGTGAGAAGTTGCCCGAACTCACCGTGCCGACCACCTTGGAACCGGATCCGTCCTCGATCGAGCGGACCTCTTGCCCGGACCGCGGCGGGCGGCGGGTCTCGGTGCGCAACCCCCAGAGCAGCGGAGACGCGCCGGCGGCCCGCTGGGTTTCCAGCGCCTGCCGTCCGGGGAAACCGGCCTGCTTGTTCCATGCCACCACCCAGCCCAATCGGGCGTTCAGCGGGGTGATACCCGGACCCAGCTCGGATCCGTGCAGTGGCAGCCCGGCCTCCAGGCGCAGGGTGTCGCGGGCGGCCAGACCGGCCGGGGCGACGCCGTCGGCGATCAGGCGGTCCCACAGCACCCCTGCGTGGTCGATGGGCAGGGCTATCTCGACGCCGTCCTCGCCGGTGTAGCCGGTGCCGGCCACCACCAACTCGACCGGCCGGTAACCGAGTGCATCGGTCGTCACGGTCGTCACCCGAAACCTGCCGACGTCGGCGGCCTCGGGGACCACAGCTTCCAGGTGCCGTCGGGCCGCCGGCCCCTGCACAGCGAGTACGGCCCGGGTCGAGGTCACATCGTCGATCGAGTCCTCCCCGGCGTCGCTGGAGCCGAGCGCAGCCAACAGGTCGGAGGTGTTGGAGGCGTTCGGCATGACGTCGAAGCGCTGGTCATCCACCCACCACACGATGATGTCGTCGAGAACCGAGCCGTCCTCGGAGAGCAGGTGGGTGTACTGGGCCCGGCCCGGTGACACCTTGGTCAGGTCGTTGGTGAACGCCGCCTGAAGCCGGTCGAAGGCGCCGGGGCCCTCGACGCGGACCGTGCCCAGATGGGAGACGTCGAAGACGGTGGCCGCCGAGCGGGTGGCGCGATGCTCGGCCAGCGTGCCCTCCGGGTACGACAGCGGCATGTTCCAGCCGCCGAACGGTGCCAGCTTGGCGCCGAGCGCCTCGTGGCGATCGTTGAGGGGCGAGGTCTTGAGCTGCTGATCGTTCACTGGGCGAGCGCTGCGGGGTCGGCGTTCGTCCCGCCGTCGAGCGATGCCGGTGCCGAGTCGGGGTGCAGGCTGTGGATTGCTGCGTCCAGGTCGGCCTGGACCGTGCCCAGCGGCAGCACGTTGAGGACGCCCTGGCCGTGGCGAAGCACGTCGATCAGTTCCTCGCCGTCGTCGACCAGCACCGACGTGCGGCCCTGGATCACCAGGTTGGCGGTGGTGACGTCTTCCCCCAGGCGCTCCTTGACGTAGTGAAACACGTTGCGCACCTGTTCGAGCTTGATGCCGGCGTCGAGCAGGCTCTTGATCACCTTCAACTCGAGCAGGTCCCGGTAGCTGTAGCGCCGGCGTGAGCCCGAACCGCTCGCATCGCTCATCGACGGGCGCAGCAGGTCGGTGCGAGCCCAGTAGTCGAGCTGGCGGTAGGAGATGCCGACGATCTCAGCGGTGCGCTTGCCGCTGTAGCCGGCGTCGATCACGGGGTTGGGTTGGCTGATGGCCACAAGCTGCTCCTGAACCTCGGTGCGCGGCCGGTGCCGACGCAGTGTGCCCGGTTGACTGTCCCGTCGACACGGCTACTCGACGTGTCCGGTGATCGCCCCGGTCGCTCTCGTCGCCGACGGACCGAGGAATCACAACGTTGAAACTCACCCTAGCGAGTGAGCCACCCCCCGACAACGATGCCCGCGCCGGCGGCCGGCCGGGTCAGGATTCTTCGAAGTCGTCGGGGGTGACCGTATCGATGAACTCCCGGAACTCGGCGATGACCGACTCGGGTTGTTCGTCGTCGTTATCCCGGTAGCCGGCGGCTTCGAGGACCGACGTGGCCACCATCACGTCGGCGTCCACCCGGGCAGCCATGGCAAGTGCATCGGAGGTACGGGACTCGACGGTGATCGTCGAGTCGTCGGACGACAGCCGAAGCTCGGCGTAGTACACCTCGTCGCGCAGGTCGGTAATGACGACGGTGTCGAGGGTCGCTCCCAGCGACTCGATCACCGACTGCATCAGGTCGTGGGTGAGCGGCCGAGGTGTGGCCCGCCCCTCGAGGGCAAAGCGGATTGCCTGCCACTCCCCCACCCCGATGAAGATCGTCAGCATGCGACGGGGGGAGTCGGTCTCGCGTAGGTCGACAACGAACGCATCGCCCGGGTTCTCCCGCCGGACACCGACAAGTTCCATCTGCACCGTGGACTCAGACACTGCGACCCAGTGTAGCCGTGTCCTGGGGCCGGACCGAGGCGTACGAGGCGATGCTCACCGGCCGTTCGTCGGCCCGGCGGCGTCGGCACCGGAGTGGTCGATCAGCTCGGCGACGCCCTCGGCGACGAGTGCGGAGTTGAGCCGGGCACCGAGGTCGGCGGTCTTCTGGAGGCGCTCGCGCGCCTGTTCGCGCCCGACCGGATTTCGTTGCATCAGCAAGGGCAGCGCCATCTGGCGCAACAGGTCCACCTCGCGCTCGGCGGCCATGCGGAACATGCGGAGGTGTCGGGCCTCGTAGCCGAGCTCGAGCAGTTCAGCGACGATGTTGCCGATTAGCACGGCGGACTGATCGTAGGAGGACGTGCCGCCGATGGTGACCGGGCTGATCACCGCGAAACGTTCCATGTCGCCCAGCGTCTCCTCGTCGAGGCCGACCTCGGCGAGGAAGTCCGGCCGGGCGAGCAGTTCGGTCGCCTCGGTCGCGCTCGGCAGGTCTCGCGTGCGCGACGGGCGGGGACGCGGAACCGGTTCGGTCGGTGGCGGCTCCTGAAGGGCCGAAACGGCCTCGATGCGCGCCCGGCGTTCCCGGTGCTCGGCACGGGTCGGGGGGGCCGGCGGCTCGACGGGCTTGGCCGGCTCTGGCTCTGGCTCTGGTGCTAAAGCGGCTTTGGTCTTTGCCTTGGTCTTTGGCTTGGGTGCAGGCTTGGGCTGCGGCGGTGGCTCGGGCTGCCGCCGGGGTGAGGCGGCCGGGGGCTTGGCCGACGCCTGCACCACGCTGTGGGCTGCGGTGTCCTCGCTGACCGGGGTCGGTGACTTCCGTGCCGCCTTCTTGGAGGCGAGCTTGGGAAGGGGTTGAACCCGGGTTTGATCGGCCTCGAAAAGGGTGGGCTCCGCCGGCGGTTCCCCGCCGGACTTCTTGCGCACGACGGCCGCCGATCCGCTCGGCCGAGGGTCGCTCTCCGGTTGAGGCGTCGTCGGTTGCCCAGACTCGTCGACCAGATCGGCCGGGTCGAACCCGTCGCGCATCTTGTCGAGGACCCAACGCAGCCGATCCAGGGTTGCCGCGGGGTAACGCCGATGACCGCTTGTGCCCAGCTCGGGGGTGATCAGCGACAGGTCCTCAAACTCCCGCAGCCGACCGAGCGTCGCTTCGGGATAGTCCTCCTGAAGCAACGACAACACTTCACCGACGGTCAGATCATCTGATGGGTTCACGTGTCAGGCCACCTCGAGTACGAAGAGCAGTTTGTACTTACCGACCTGGAGGCGATCGCCTTCGCTGAGCGGTGCCCGTTCGATGCGTCGGTCGTTGAGGTAGGTGCCGTTCAGCGAACCCGAGTCCTGAACCTCGATGCCGTCCGGCGAACGAAGGAGCTGGGCGTGTTGCCTCGACACCGTGACGTCATCGAGAAAGATGTCGCTGTCCTCGTGACGGCCGATCATCGTCGTGCCCTCACCGATGGCGAAACGGCTGCCGGCGTTGGCGCCGCGGGTGACGATCAGGATGGGTGTGCCGACCGCCGGTTCGGCCCCAACCGCTGCGAGCACACCGGTGGGCTGTTGCTCCACCTCGGGCAGGGGCGATCCGCAGGCCGGGCAGAAGCGCGCTTCAGCGGGCGCCGTCGAGGAGCACACAGCGCAGATCAGCGCCCCGGCCATCAGCCCTCCGTCAGCTCTCGATAGGCGGTTGCGTCCATCAGCTGCTCCGAGCCATCGGCGGTCTCGATCACCATGAACCAGCCGTCGCCGTACGGGTCGGAGTTCACCAGTTCGGGGTTGGCGTCCAGGTCGTCGTTCACCGCAACCACCGTGCCGCTCACCGGCGCGTAGATGTCGGAAACCGATTTGGTCGACTCGACCTCGCTCACCTTGTCGCCGGCGGTCACCGTCGTGCCCACGTCGGGCAACTCGACGAACACGACGTCGCCGAGCGCGTCCTGTGCATAGTCGGTGATGCCGATCCGACGGCCGGTATCGTCGGCGCGGATCCACTCGTGGTCCTTGGAATATGAGAGGTCGTCAGGCACGTCCATGAAGGCGGAGGTTACCCGACCGGACCACCCGCCGCGGGCACCCCTAGGCGGTCTCGGCCCGGGCCGCCCTGCCCTCCCTGAGGGCGGTCAGGCCCCGAGGGATGTACTGGCCCACCGCAACGAAGCTGAAGATCAGTCCCGGGATCAGGGCCAGCCACGCCTGCCACTCGAAGTAGGTGGTGACGCCGCTGGCCCATTCGGTGTCGGTCGAGGCGAGAAAGGATGGGAACGAGATCATCAGCGCCATCGTGCCCGCCTTGCCGTACCAGGTGACGTCCATCCGTTTGGCCCCGGCGGCGAGCAGGCCGAGCACCCAGGCGGACATCAGCACCTCGCGGGCGAGCACGATGATCCCCGCCCAGGTCGGCACCGCACCCGCCACCAAAATGCCGCCGAAGCCGAAGATGATCAGGGCACGGTCGGCGGCGGGGTCGATCGCCTTGCCCAGGTTGGACACCTGGTTGAAGTGGCGGGCGACGTAGCCGTCCACCCAATCGGTGGCCGAGATGAACCCGAGCAGCACGGCGGCGGGCCCGGGCCGGTCCAGCCCGAAGAGCACCCAGAGGAACACCGGGATGAGGGCCAGCCGAACCAGGGTGACCAGGTTGGGGACGGTGACGATGCGACCGAGTTCGGCCTCGGTCGGCCCGGTGATGATCGGGACGGCGGGCTGGTCGGCGTCGGCACCTGGCGAGCGCTGGGTCACGCACCCATCGTAGCGGTGGCCGGCAAAGGAACGACGCGTGGCCGGGCGGGGTCCTACGATCGGTCCTCATGAGCGAACGAGGCCCGGACGACACCGCGGAAATGCCCCAGCCGACCATCTTCTCCCGCATCATCGAGGGTGAGCTGCCCGGCCGCTTCGTGTGGCGCGACGCCGACAAGGTGGCATTCCTGACGATCGCCCCGCTGCGCCCGGGCCACGTTCTGGTCGTGCCGGTCGAACCGATCGATCACTGGTTGGACGTGCCCGCCCCGTTGTGGGCAGAGATGAACGATCTGGCCCGACGGATCGGGGACGCGCAGATGGCGGCCTTCTCCCCCACCCGCATCGGCCTGATCGTCGCCGGCCTGGAGGTGCCGCACTGCCACCTGCATGTGCTGCCGATCGAGTCCGAGTCCGACCTCGACTTTGCCCGAGCCGATGGCAGTGCCTCAGCCGAGTCCCTCGATGCCGCCGCCCAGGCCATCCGCGAGCACCTCGACGGCGCCGCCCCGGCCTAACCCCACCACCACGTGAAGTCGGGAGTGCAAACGACCTCCTGACGGTCGTCCGGGCTCCCGAGTTGGCGGGTTAGACCAGACCGAGCTGTTCGTTGACCGGGGGCGGGTCGACCGGGTCGATCAGCTGTGGGCCCTGGTTGCGGGCGTTGTTCACCTCGGTGCTCACCGGATGGTGGGTGATCAGCCGTGGCGGTGCGGGCACCAGGAGCTGACCCAATGCGTCGACGTCGGCGTTGGTCGGGTCGAGCCAGGCCTCCCAGTCGCCGGGCGCCAGCATCACCGGCATGCGGTCGTGCAGCTCCGCCATCGGCTCGTTGGCGGTTGTCGTGATGATCGTGGTCGAGCGCACCTCGGTCTCGGTGCCGTCACCGTTGAGGTCGCCCCGCCACCGCTCCCACAGGCCGGCGAATGCGTAGGGCTCCCCGTCGGGGCGGGAGATGAAGTGGGGCTGCTTGCGCTGCTTCCCCGGCTTGGTCGGGTCTGGCTCCTGGGTCCACTCGTAGAAGCCGTCGGCGGGCACGATGCAGCGCCGCTTGGCGAACGCCCGGCGAAACGCCGGTTTCTCCGCGATGGTCTCGGCACGGGCGTTGATCATGCGGTTGCCGATCTTGAGATCCTTCGCCCAGCTGGGAACCAGTCCCCAATGGAAGCCGTCGAGGCGTCGCAGGTCGCCGTCTTCGTAGACGACGAACACTTCGGCGGTCGGCGCCACGTTGTAACGACCGGGCGGTCGATCGGCGCCGTCGGTCCCGGGGGTCTCGACGCCGTTGGCGTCGACCTGAAAGTACGAGGCCAGCTCGTCGGGTGGGGTGGTGGAGACAAAGCGACCGCACACGCCTGGCAGGCTACCGTTTCAGCGTCCGGTCCCCCGCCGCGATCCATCCCCTCATGACTCATCCCCCCGCCTCCTCCGCAGCTCAGCCCCGGCCTCAGGCGGCCCCGCTGTTGTCGGTGATCACCCCCACCTACAACGAGGCCGAGAACATCGTCGGCCTGCTCGAACGGGTGGAGTCGGCCCTCGTCGGGATCACCTACGAGATCATCGTCGTCGACGACGACAGCCCCGACGAGACCTGGCAGCTGGCCGAGGCCTACGCCGAGGATCACCAGCGGGTGCGGGTGCTGCGTCGCTTCCACGACAAGGGGTTGTCGCCGGCCGTCCTCGCCGGCATGGAGCTGGCGGAGGGGCGGACCTTGGGCGTGATCGACGCCGACGGGCAGCACGACGAGGCGATCCTGGCCGCGATGGCCCAGCGGGTGGCCGGCGGGGACGCCGACATCTGCGTCGGCTCGCGGGCGAGCGACGGCGGCAGCTACGGCGACTGGTCGCGCTCGCGCCGCCTCGTGTCGTGGGTGGCCACGCTGATCGCCCGGCTGTTCCTCCGGGTGCCGCTCTCCGACCCGATGTCGGGCTACTTCGTCATCAGCCGGGAGGCCTTCGAGGACGCGGCCCCCGACGTCAACCCGCAGGGGTTCAAGATCCTGTTGGAGTTCCTCGGCCGCCGCCCCCAGCTGAGGGTGGCCGAGATGGGCTACACGTTCCGCAGCCGAACCGCCGGCGAGACCAAGCTGAACTCGTCGGTGATCCGGTCCTACCTGCTGGCGGTGTTCGACCTGCGCTTCGGCCACATCGTCAAGCCTCAGCTGCTGTTGTACACGCTGGTCGGCCTGTTCGGCGTCGGCGTCAACTTCGCAGTGATCGTGGTCGGCGAGGCGGTTGGCCTCGGCTCGATCTCGACCGGATCCGAGGCGATCGACCCGCTCCCGGTTCCCGTGCTCGTCGGGCTGATCGCCCAGCTGCTGGTGACCTTCGCCGCCAACAACTGGTTCACGTTTTGGGAGAACCGCTACCAGGGCTCACGCCTGGCGGTGGGCTTTGGGCTGTTCTTCATCATCTCGGCGTACGGCCTGATGATTCAGTTCGCGGTCGCCAAGTGGCTCGACATCATCAACCTGGTCGAGGGGCCGCTGTCCCAGGGGGTCGCCGCCGCCCTCCAGCAGCTGATCGCCATCCTGGTCGCCTTCCAGGCCAGTTACTTCCTCAACGTCAACCTCACCTGGCGTCGTCGGGAACGCGACGAGGAGCAACGGGTGGCGGGTTAGAGGTCGGCGACGTGGGTGGGCGGCCGCCGGTGCTGCCAGCCAAGCCGCTCCTCGAGCTGCGCGCCCAGGGCGAGCAGCTGATCATCGCGACCCCAGCGGCCCACCAGCTGAGCCCCGATCGGCAGACCGTCGGTCACCGCAACGGGCAGTGAGATGGCGGGCTGGCCGGAGATGTTGAACGGCGAGGCGTAGGTAACCAGCGCGGCGGAGCGCATGACCGCGGCCATCGGGTTGTCCGCCTCGGGGCCGAACCCGCCCAGCGGCCAGGGCACCTCGGGACACACCGGCGTCAACAGCACGTCGTAGGGCTGCTTCTCGAGGAACGCCCGCACCTCCCGGCCGACACGCATCAGGCCGTCGACGGCTTCAGCGAAGCGGTGGGCGGGCACATCGCCGCCGGCGGCGCGCAGCGCCCAGGTGTGTGCCTCGACGTCGCCCTCCCCGACCGGCTCCCCACCCAGCGCCTCAAGCTCGTCGACGCTGCGGCGCACCCACACCGAGAACGCGTCGAGAAACCAGCCGATCACCTGGCCGTAGTAGGCCTCGTCGGTGAGGATCGAAGGGGTGGCCTCCACCACGTCGTGGCCGGCGTCGGCGAGCAGCTCAGCGGTGGTGGCGACCGTCTGCGCAACCGCCGGGTCGATGGTGCCTCCACCCGGTACAGCGGAGGTCCAGGCGATGCGCATCGGCCCGACCGGTCCGTCGAGCGATGCCAGGTAGCTGACCGCCCGGTCGGTCCGCACCTGGGGTGATGCCAGGTTGTCCGGCCCGGCGAGCACGTCGAGCAGCAGGGCCGTGTCGGCCACGGTGCGGGTGACGCCCAGCCGTGCGACGAGTCCGCCCCACGGGTCGATGTCCGGGTAGGTCGGCACCAGGTCCCTCGACGGCTTCAGGCCGACCAGGCCGCAGTTGGACGCCGGGATGCGGATCGACCCGCCACCGTCGCCGGCGTGGGCGAGGGCGACCACGCCGGCGGACACCGCAGCCGCCGAGCCGCCGGACGAGCCGCCGGGCGAGCGGTCCAGGTCCCACGGGTTGTGGCACGGTCCCACCGAGGTCGGCTCGGTCGACGGCACCAGCCCCAGCTCGGGCGTGTTGGTCTTGGCGATGATGATGGCGCCGGCGTCGATGAGGCGCTGGAACAGGATCGAGGCCTCGGTGGCGACGTATCCCAGCCGCTTCAGGTAGTTGCTCCCCGCCCAGTGGGGCTCGCCGGCCAGCGTGCCGTCGAGGTCCTTGACCACGATGGGCACGCCGTGCAGCGGGCCTCGCTCCCCCGCCGGTGCCCCGTCGGCCGCCGCCGCCTCGGCGCGGGCGCGGTCGTAGCGCTCGTGAACGATGCAGTTGAGCGACGGGTCGACCGCCTGGGCGCCGGCGATGGCCGCCTCGACCGCCTCGACGCTGCTGAGCGATCCGTCTCGAATCGCCGCCACCTGGCTGAGGGCATCCATCTCGGAGAGTTCGGCTGGAGTCATGGGCCGATGGTAGGCCCCGCCCGCCTGCTTCCGGCCGAAAAGAGCACCGGGTCCCCTGCGATCGCAGGGGACCCGGTAGTCGTGTTGGAGTCGGGCTGGGGAGATTCGAACTCCCGACCTCTTGACCCCCAGTCAAGCGCGCTAACCAAACTGCGCCACAGCCCGAGTGAGCGGGTGAGTGTATCGGTCGGACGCCGTGGTCACGAACCGAGCCGGCGACGCCGGCCCCGTCGGGTGGGCGGTAGCGTCGGTGCGATGAGCGATCACGTCGGCGACACCAGCGATGAGGGCCGGGAATCGACCCCGGAAGGCCCCGAGGAGCGGCGTTCGGGCGTCGATGGCGGGGTGCCGTCGGAGGGCGAACCGACGAGCGTGTACGGCACGGCGGGCGCAGCGGAACCAGGCTCGGACGGTCCGGCAA
>NZ_DAOLGP010000050.1:0-19295 GCF_035329545.1 Candidatus Neomicrothrix sp. | reverse complement strand
CCCTACCAGGTGGCGCAACCCCCCAAAACTGGTCCCTACCAACTGGCGCACGACAACTAATCCACCGCGCTCGTGGCGAGGGCCACGAAGCGCACCCAGCGCCTCCCCCACCCCGGCGATGCCGGGGGTGGGGGAGGCAGAGTCGGCGTGGGAGCCGGACTCTTGGGGGGTGGGCTTGGCTGGGGTCACATCTCTTCTTCGATGCCACCCTCGACCCCGGATCACCAGTTAGGTGTGACGCTGGACACATCTCACCTCGGGCGAGACCACCCCGAACACGGGAGCCCAAACGACCGCCAGACCGCGCCCTGGGCTCCCCACTTGCGAGAACCCTGCCGGTGCCTTCCGAACCCGGGAGCCCAAACGACCGCCAGACCGCGCTCTGGGCTCCCCACTTGCGGGACATCACTTTGGGTGCAGACGCGGCGACGCCACCCGGGCGGGTGGCGTCGTCGGGACTCTTCGGTTGTGGGCTGGATCAGCTGAATTCGCCGACGGCGACCGGGTCGTGGTCCGAGGTCACCACTCCACCCTCGGTTTCAACGGATATCGCCAACGCCTTGGCATCGGTGGCGGTCTGAAAAGCGCTGACCATCGGTCGCCGGCCGAGCACCCCGACCGAGACGACATTGTCGTCGCGGGCGGCCCACAGCTGGTACGTCTGGCCGGCCGGCAGCTCGGGTAGATCCTCGGCGAACAGATAACCGGTGCCGTCCTCGGTGACGGCGGCCCGTACGTTGACCTTCAGGTCACCGCCGGTCAGATCGACCAACTCCGAGGATGGATCGGCCAGGGCCTGTTGGGCGGAGCGCTCGATGCCACCCGACGCCATCTCGGACGAGAGGTTGTCGATGCGGGTTCCCTGTCGCACGACCAGACCGCCGAGCATCAGGACGGCCACGACGGCCGCTGCTGCCGCAGCGAGCGCCCAGCCCCGCACGCCGCCAACCCGGGTCGCCCGCCGACCTGGGTCGCCGGCGACCGCACCGGAACGAGCCGAACGACGTTGGGCGAGCTCGTCCACCGGGGTTGGCTCACGCCTGACGTCGACCATCTCGTCCCGCGCGGCATCTAATGCCCCATCGGCATCGGCATCGGCGGAGGCCTGGTCACGGCCCCCATCGGAGGCTTCGTCCGTCCGGCGATCGGACGACCGCACACCGGGTGGGATGCTGAGCGCGCCGTCGGGGAAGAGCGCGTCGACCGATGGCGCCGAGCCCGTGCCGCTCTCAGCACCGGTTTCAGCGAGGCGGTCGCGCAGTCGGTCCCACGTCCCGATCGGTGGGGCCGAAGCGGCCTCGGCCGCCAGCGCATCGACGGCGACCTGCATGGTGGCCAGTTCTGCCCGTGCGCTGGGGGAACGCTCGAGCAACATGTCGACCTGGAGACGTTCGTCCCCGGACACGGCGTCAAGGGCGTAGGCCCCCAAGAGGCTCTCGATCGAGTCGTCGGCGCCGGCACCGTCTGGTGCACCGCCGCCGAAGTTGCCAGTCATGTCTGCACTCCTAGTCCAGCCGCTTCCAGGTGGGAGGCGAGCTTGGCGAGGCCGAGGCGGATACGGCTTTTGGCCGTTCCCTCGGGGATGGACAATTGGGTGGCGACCTCCCGGTAGGTGCGGCCGCCGAAGTAAGCGAGCACGATCGCGTCGCGCTCAGATGCGGAAAGCTCTTCGAGGGCGTTACGGATGTTGTCGGACCGGATCATCTCCCACGCCTCCCGTTCAATATCGGCGGGCGGCCTGGTGGTGGCCAGGTCCACCTCGTGGCGCTCTTCCCGATCGCGCCGGGCCTGCTCGCTCCGGATCCGATCGACCGAACGGCTGTGGGTCATGCGAAGCAGGTAGGTGCGCAGCGTGCCCCGCTCGGGGTCAAAGCGTTCGGGCGAGTTCCACAGCCGAACAAAGGTGTCTTGAAGCACCTCTTCGGCGATATGGCGGTCGCAGATCACCCGGTTTGCCAGGCCGAACACCGCGTCGCCGTGTCGGCGGTACAGCTCGCGCAGCGCCGCCTCGTCGTATCGGCCGACTGCGACCACAAGGGCGGCGTCGGAGAGAGCTGCGAGTTCCGGGTCCATCTGCTCGTACTCCGAGCCTGCGTGGCCTCGTGGATCACTCATCAGGAACTTTCTTTCTCATCGCCGACCGCCCATTGCGCTCGCGACGCCCGAACCGCTGAGATTCGAGCGTCGATCGTCTGACGGTTTGGAGACGGGTTGATGCGGCGATTCTATGAGGCGACGCCCATCGGATGCGCGTCATCCGTAACCGGCCTGCCACAGCGTCAATCCCTCCGCCGGCGCCACCGGACCACACTGCTGGCGGTCCAGCGACTCGAGCGCCCGGGCTACCGAGTCCACGTTACGCCGCCCCTCCCCCACTTGAACGAGCGTGCCGACCATCGAGCGCACCTGGTGATGACAGAACGAGCTGGCCAGAACCCAGAAGTCCAACCGGTGCGGCCCGTCACACCGGACGTCGAACTCGTGCAGGTTTCTCACACGTGAGCGTTCCACCTGACCGGGAGCCGGAGGGGTCCGGCGACAGAACGTCGAAAAGTCATGATGGCCGACGAAGGCCTGGGCCGCCGTGGCCATCGGGGACGGATCGAGTTCGCCCTCCCGGTGCCAGACGAAGCGCGCCACCTGCGGGTCGACCCAAACCGAAGTGACCACCGAATAGCGGTAGCGACGCCACGTGGCCGAGAAGCGGGCGTCGAACGTCGTCGGCACGATCTGGGCATCGGTGACGGCGATTTCCGGCCCGAGCATACGGTTGAGCGATCGCATCAGGCGGGCCGCTTCGAGGCCCTCCTTGTCGGTGTCGAAGTGCACCACCTGACCACGGGCGTGGACGCCGGCGTCGGTGCGACCAGCGCAGGTGACCGTCACATCGTGCCCGCACATGCGGCCCAGGGCGGCATTGAGCTCGCCGGCGACGCTGCGGATGCCGATGTTGACCGCAAAGCCCCGAAACCCGGAACCGTCATAGGCAACGTCAAGCCGCCACCGCGTCATGGCCAACCAACCGGCAGAGCCGTCGCCATCGGTGCAGTGAAGGTCCTGGACCGCTTCGCCAAGTCCCTGACCTTCACTCCCCCGACGTCGACGACGGGTTCATCGAACGAGACCCCAGACGCGGAGCGTCGACAGGTCGTGGGGGTGGTGGCATCCAGGCGCATAGCGGATCGGCGCAGGGATGTCATCACGCCCACGGCCTGCCGACCGCGCGCACTCAAAAGAGCGTCAGACCAGTTCGATGATCGCCATCGGCGCGTTGTCACCCTTGCGCTTGTCATCCAGCTTGAGGATGCGGGTGTAACCGCCCGGACGGTCGGCGTAGCGCGGACCGATATCTTCCATCAGCGTGTCGGCGATCTCGGTATCGTTGAGGAAGGCGAGGATTTGGCGGTGATTGTGCAGGCCACCCTTGGCGGCCTTGGTGATCACCTTCTCGGCCACCGGGCGCAGCGCCTTGGCCTTGGCCTCCGTGGTGACGATGCGCTCGGCCGCCATCAGCGACGACACGAGGTTGGCCAGCATCAGTCGCTGGTGCTTGGCAGAGCCGCCAAGCCGCTTGCCTTTGGTTGGCGTGCCCTTCATCCGAGCTCCCGGGAGTTGAGGGACAGGCCCCGCTCGTCGAGCTTCACAAGAACCTCGTCGAGGGACTTCTGTCCAAAGTTGGTAATGGCCAGCAGATCATCGGGGGTCTTCGACAGCAGCTCGCCCACCGTGTTGACCTGAGCCCGCTTGAGGCAGTTGCGGGGCCGCTCGGACAGCTCGAGATCTTCGATCGGCAGCTCGAGGTCGGGCGACACGCCGGCCGCCGGGGCCAGGTCGCCCAGCTCCAAGCCTTCCGGCTCGTCGGTCAACTCGGCGACCAGCTGAACCAGACCGGTCAGCGTGGCGCCGGCCGAGGCCAGGGCGTCGCGGGGCGACAGCGAGCCGTCGGTCTCGACGTCGAGCACCAGGCGGTCGAAGTTGGTCGACTGCTCCACCCGGGTGGGCTCGACGATGAACGACACGCGGCGCACCGGCGAAAAGATCGCATCGATCGGGATGGCCCCGATCGTGGTGTTGCCCTTGGTCGAGTCGGCGGGCGAATAGCCGCGGCCGCGTTCGATGGTGAGCTCCATCGCCAGCTGGCCGTCCTCGTTGATCGTGGCCAGCGGCAGTTCGCCGTTGAGTACCACGACCTCGTCGGTGGTGCGGATGTTGCCGGCGGTCACCGTGGTGGGACCGGCCACATCGAGGCGCACGACCACCGGGGCGTCGGACTCGGAGCTGACGACGACATCTTTGAGGTTCAAGATGATGTCGGTGACGTCCTCGGCGACGCCTCGAATCGTGTCGAACTCGTGCAGTGCGTCATCGAAGCGAACCGAAGTAACGGCCGCTCCGGGGATCGACGACAGCAGGGTGCGGCGAAGCGAGTTGCCCAACGTGTGCCCGAAGCCGGGTTCAAGGGGGCCGATGGCAAATTGCTGCCGGGTGTCGTCGCCCTCGTCGAGGGCTTCGACCGTGGGTCGTTGGATCACGAGCATGGTGGTCGCAACCTTCCTGGGGGGTGATCGTGGCTGAATGAACTTCTTTGGGAACGCCGTCGCCGTCGGCGACGGCGTTCCCGAGAATTACTTGGAGTAGAGCTCGACGATGAGCTGCTCGCGCACCGGCACGTCGATCTGCTCGCGCACCGGCAGCTCGCGCACGGTGATCGAGTTGTGGTTTTCGCCACGCTCAAGCCATGCGGGAGCGGCGCGGTCGAGGGTGTCCTTGTTCCAGGTGATCGTGATCATCTCACGGCTCTTTTCCCGGAGCGTCACGACGTCACCCTTGCGGAGGCGGTAGCTGGGCGTGTGCACCCGGCGACCGTTCACCTCGAAGTGACCGTGGCTGACCAGCTGGCGGGCCTGGGGGCGGGTGGCCGCCAAGCCGGAGCGGTACACGACGTTGTCGACGCGCAGCTCGCAATAGACCAACAGCGTTTCGCCGGTCACGCCGGGGCGGCCGGAGGCCTCCTCGTAGAGCCGGCGGAACTGCTTCTCGGTCATGCCGTAGGTGAAGCGAGCCTTCTGCTTCTCCTGAAGCTGAAGCAAGTACTCCGAGACGTTGCCTCGGCGACGGGTTCGCCCGTGCTGGCCTGGGGGGTAGGGGCGCTTCTCCATGGCGAGAACCTCGCCCTTGGTTCCCCAGATGTTGGTGCCGAGTCGGCGAGAGACGCGCGCTCGGGGTCCTGTGTAGCGGGACATGTCCTAATTCCTTCCTGCTACTGACGGCGCCGCTTGGGCAGCTTGCAACCGTTGTGGGGTACGGGGGTGACATCCTTGATACCGATAACTTCGATGCCGAGGGTTTGGATGGACCGGATGGCGGTTTCGCGGCCTGAGCCGGGGCCCTTCACCATCACGTCCACGCGACGAACGCCGTGCTCCATCGCCTTGCGGCCGGCCTGTTCGGCGGCCATCTGAGCGGCATACGGGGTGGACTTGCGGGAGCCCTTGAAGCCCACGTTTCCGCCCGACGCCCACGACAGGATGTTGCCCTCCTGGTCGGAGATGGCGATGATCGTGTTGTTGAATGATGACTTGATGTGCACGATGCCGTGAGTGACGTTCTTGCGCTCACGACGGCGGGGTCTCCGTGCGCCGGCTTGTGGCTTGGCCATTCGCATTCCTCAGCTTGGTTCGGGTGATCGTGGGGTGGTGGAACAGGTACCGAAATCATCGCCCCGGTCGAGCGATGAGTCTCGGTGTCGGGGTGACTACTTGCGGACCTTCTTCTTACCGGCCACGGTCTTCTTCGGACCCTTGCGGGTGCGAGCGTTGGTGTGGGTGCGCTGGCCCCGGACCGGCAGGCCCCGCCGATGGCGCAGGCCCTGGTAGGAGCCGATCTCCATCTTGCGCTTGATGTTCTGCTGCACCTCACGGCGCAGGTCGCCCTCCACCTTGAGGTTGGCCTCGATGTAGGTGCGGAGCTGGCTGACCTCGGCCTCGGTGAGGTCCCGCACGCGGGTGTCCTCGGGAAGGCCGATGGCCTCCAGGATCGCGGAAGCCTGGTTGGGCCCGACCCCGTAGATATAAGTGAGTGAGATCACCAACCGCTTCTCGCGGGGAATGTCCACTCCAGCAATGCGTGCCATTTCTTAGCGCTCCTCGATCATCTGGATCTCAACCATTCGGGCCGTCTCAGCCTTGCCGCTGCTTGTGACGCGGGTTCTCGCAGATCACGCGCACGGTGCCACCTCGACGGATGACCGTGCACTTCTCACACATGCGCTTCACGCTGGTTTGAACCTTCATGATTGCCTCTCGCGTTTTGTCCGGAGACGGTTCCGGACCGACTACTTGTAGCGGTACGTGATACGACCCCGGGTGAGGTCGTAAGGGGTGAGTTCGACCTGCACCTTGTCCCCGGGCAGGATGCGGATGTAGTGCATACGCATCTTTCCGGAGATGTGAGCCAACACTTCGTGCCCGTTTTCCAACTCGACGCGAAACATCGCATTGGGCAGCGATTCGTTGACGGTGCCTTCCATGACGATGGCGTCTTCTTTGGACTTCGGCAGGGTGACTCCTCAGTTGCGGACGGACGAATGCCGGCTGGTTGGGCCGGCGACCGTGGCTGGACGAACGAAAGGTTGAAAGCTTGGGTGGAAGCGATCAACCGGGGCGTCGCACACGCTGAGCGCATGCGGGCACGCGGCGGCACGACTTGCCAACAAGTCGGCAGAGAAGCTTACCCCGCCGGGGACCGGAGACAAAACCAGCGGCCGGATCATCGGGCCAACCCGTCGTTGATCCCCGTGACGACGCGACCTGCGACGTCGGCGACAGCGCCGGCTCCGTCGACGGTCACCAGGCGGTTCGACTCGCCGTAGCGGGCGAGGAGCGGCTCGGTCTGCTCGGCGTAGACCTCCAGGCGGTGACGCACTGCGGACTCGGTGTCGTCATCGCGCTGGACGACGGCGCTGCCGTCGACCTCACAGATGCCCGAACGGGCTGACGGATCGTTCGCTGTGTAAATGTGGCCCTCGGCCTTGCACACCCGCCGCGAGCTGATGCGCTCGACGACGACGTCTTCGGGAACCTCGAGGTTGATCGCCAGGTCGAGCGGCGGGTCGGCGATCTGGTCGAGGTCGTCGGCTTGGGTAGGCGTGCGGGGGAAGCCGTCGAGCAGCCACCCGTCGGCGGCGTCGCTCTGAGCAAGCCGTTCGGCGACGATGCCGCGCAGCACGTCGTCGGGTACCAGGTCGCCCCGGTCCATGATCGCTTTCGCAGCCAGGCCGATTTCGGTTCCCGCCGAAATCGCAGCCCGAAAGATGTCGCCGGTGGAGATGTGTGGCACGCCGAAATGCTCGGCGAGCAGCTTGGACTGCGTTCCCTTACCGGCACCCTGTCGACCGAAGATCACCAACCTCATGACACACCCGCCCTTTCAGCCATCAGCGCTTCTCCGGCTTGTTCGACAGGAAGCCCTCGTAGTTGCGCAGCATCAGCTGGCCATCGATCTGCTTCATCAGCTCGAGGGCCACGCCGACGGCGATGAGCAGCGAGGCGCCACCGATCGAGAAGGCAATGCCCGAGTTGGCCCGTCCCACGATCATGACGACGATGATGGTCGGCGCCAGCGCCAGGAAGGCGATGAACAGCGCACCGGGGAAGGTGATCCGGTTGAGCACCTTGGCCAGGTAGCGCTCGGTCTGGGGGCCGGGTCGGATGCCGGGGATGAAGCCACCCTGCTTGCGCAGGTTGTCGGCCTGTTGCACGGGGTCGAAAGCGATCGACGTGTAGAAGTAGCTGAAACCGAAGATCAGCAGCCCGAAGATGCCCAGGTAGACCGGCGAGGCCGCCTGCACCAGGTTGCCGTCGATCCAGCGCCGCACCGCATCGCCCCACCCACTCTTGGGCAGGACGTTGACCAAGAGGACGGGCATCTGCAGGAAAGCGGAAGCAAAGATGATCGGGATCACGCCCGCCTGGTTGACCTTCAGGGGGATGTAGGTGCTCTGGCCCCCGTACATGCGGCGACCCACCTGACGCTTGGCGAACTGCACCGGAATCTTCCGGACACCGTTCTCGATGTAGATGATGAAGATCAGCAGCAACACGGCCACGCCGGACACCAGCAGCACGGCGAACCATCCGTTGGAGGCCCGCAGGCTGGCGCCGACCGATGGAAAGGCCGAGACGACCGAGCTGAAGATGATCAGCGACATGCCGTTGCCAATCCCCCGCTGGGTGATCAGCTCGCCCATCCACATCAGCAGGGCGGTGCCGGCGGTGAACGTCAAGACGATCAGCGACAGGGTGCCCAGGTTGAAGTTGGTGACGAGGGAGATGTTCTCGTTCGACGTCAGCCCGCCGCCACCGTTCTGGAACAGATAGACGAAGCCCGTGCTCTGCAGCACGGCGATGCCGATCGTGACATAGCGGGTCCACTGCGTGATCTTGCGTTGCCCGACCGCCCCCTGCTGTTGCCACTCCTCCAGCTTGGGGATGACCACGCCGAGGATCTGCAGGATGATCGACGCTGTGATGTACGGCATGATGCCCAAGGCGAAGATGGCAAACTGCGTCAACGCGTTACCCGAAAACAGCTGGAGATAGCTGAGCACCCCACCCTGTTCGGCCTGCGACTTGATCGCTGCGACGGCCGACTGATCGATACCGGGCGCGGGGATGTATGAACCCAGCCGATAGAGCGCCAAAATGAACAAGGTGAAGAAAATCTTGTTCCGGAGCTCCGGTATCTTGAAGAGGTTGCGCAGCGAGGAAAACACAGGGAGCTCCAGTTACCGCTTAGCGGTTGGTGTGGGCCGATCCGTGGAACGCAGGGCGCACGGCATGGGGCAGGTCGAGTCGCTCGACGCTGCCGCCCGCAGCGGTGATCGCAGCCTCGGCGGAGGCGGAGAAAGCATGAGCCTTCACCGTGACGGCGCGATCGATCTCGCCACGTCCCAGCACCTTGACCAGTGAGCCCTTGCCAACCAGCCCGATGCCGAGCAGGGTTTCGGGGCTGACCTCGTCCAGGCCGCACTCGGCGATCGTGTCGAGGTTGATCGGCTGATACTCAACCCGGAACGGGTTGTTGAAGCCGCGCAGCTTGGGCAGGCGCTGGAACAAGGGCAGCTGACCGCCCTCGAAGGCGACCGGCACGGTGTTGCGAGCGTGCTGGCCCTTGGTGCCGCGGCCGGCGGTCTTGCCGCCCTTGCCACCGATACCTCGGCCGACACGCTTGGAGCGACGCTTGGCTCCGGGTGACGGTTGCAGATCGTGGATCTTCACGATGCATCCTCCTCGACGCTGATCAGGTGGGGGACCTTATTGATCTGGCCCCGCATGTCGGGGGTGTCCTCGAGCACGTTGGTCTTGCCGATGCGGCCGAGGCCTAAGGCGCGGAGGGATCCGCGCTGCTTGGGCTTGCTCCCGATCGCAGATCGGGTCTGTGTGACTCTCACTTTGGCCATCATCGAACCTCGGTCGGTTCGGGGGCCGGACCGCGCTCGGACTCCTGCCACGCACGCCACAGGGCGGGGGGCATGAACTCCTCGGGATCGAGGCCGCGAAGGCGAGCCATCTCGTCGGGGCGGCGCAGGCCGGTCAGCCCGGCCATGGTGGCCCGGGCGACGTTGATGTAGTTGGGCGAGCCCAGGGACTTGCACAGGACGTCGCCGATGCCGGCCTCTTCGAGGATGGCGCGGGCGGCGCCGCCGGCGATCACGCCGGTACCCGGGGCGGCTGGCTTGAGCATGACCCGGCCGGCGCCCAGTTCACCGATGATCGGGTGAACGATGGTGGAACCGGCCATCGGGACCTTGATCAGGGAGCGCTTGGCCTCTTCGGTGCCCTTCTGGATCGCCAGGGGCACCTCCTTGGCCTTGCCGTAGCCGAGGCCGACGCGACCGGCGCCGTCGCCGATCACAACCAGCGCTGTGAAGGAGAACCGACGTCCGCCCTTGACGACCTTGGCCACCCGGTTGATGTTGATCACGCGCTGTTCGCGCAGTGACATGTCGTCGCCGCGGGAGTTGCCGCGGTTGCTGTGTGGTGCCATCTCTAGAACTCCAGTCCGCCGGAACGGGCGGCATCGGCCAATGCGGCTACCCGACCGTGGAAGCGGAAACCGCCCCGGTCGAAGACCACCGTGGTCACTCCGGCGGCCTTGGCACGCTCGGCGATGCGCTCGCCGACCGCTGCGGCCGCCTCCTTGTTGGACGTCGCTCCACCCGACAGGTCGGATTCCTGGGTCGACGCCGCAGCCAGGGTGACCCCGGCGGTGTCGTCGATCACCTGGGCCATCACGTGTCGGTTGGACCGATACACGGAAAGGCGGGGGCGTTGTGTGGTCCCGCTGACCGTCGCACGCACACGGGCGTGGCGACGTATGCGGGATCGGCGCTTGGCGTTGGTCTTGTTGGTCATCTCATGCTCCTGGCCCGGCTCACTTGCCGGCCTTACCGGCCTTGCGCTTCACGTGCTCGTTGGCATAGCGGACGCCCTTGCCCTTGTAGGGCTCCGGCGAACGCAGCGCTCGAATGTTGGCGGCCACCTGACCGACGACCTGCTTATCGATGCCGGTGATCTCGATGTAGGTGTTACGAGGAAGCGTGAAGGTGATGCCCTCCGGCGCCTCGACCGTGATCGAGTGGGAGTAACCGAGCTGGAGCTCCAGGGCATTGGACCCCTTGGCCGCCGCTCGATAACCCGTACCGACGATCTCGAGATCCTTCTGGAACCCGGTGGAAACGCCGACGACCATGTTGTTCACCAGCGAACGCGACAGGCCGTGCAACGAGCGAGTTTCGCGCTCGTCGTCGCCCCGGCTGACGTTGACTTCACCGTCGTTGACCGCCACTGCAATGGCGCCCGGGATGTCCTGGCTGAGTTCGCCCTTGGGGCCCTTGACGGTCACGGCGCTGCCGTCGACCGACACGGTGACCCCGGCGGGGATGGTGATCGGCTGTTCTCCGATTCGTGACATGTCAGCTCCTACCAGACGTTGCAGAGGATCTCGCCACCGACCCGGCGGCGACGTGCCTCCCGGTCGGTGATCAGCCCCTGGCTGGTGGACAGCACCGAAATCCCGAGTCCGCCCAGCACGCGGGGCACCTCGTTGGATTTGCGGTAGATGCGAAGGCCGGGCTTGGACACCCGCTGCAGACCGGAGATCACGCGTTGGCGCTCCGGGGAGTACTTCATGGTGATCGTCAGGGTGTTGCCCGGGCCGTTGGGCGCAGGGTTCACCTCGTACGGGCCGATGTAGCCCTCACGACGGAGGATCTCGGCGAGAGCCAGCTTTTGCTTGGATGAAGGCATGCGCACCTGGTCGTGCATCGCGATATTCGCGTTGCGAATCCGGGTGAGCATGTCGGCGATGGGATCAGTCATTGACATTTTTCAGACTCCTCTCACCAGCTCGCCTTGCGGACCCCGGGAATTTCTCCCGCGTGGACCATCTCTCTCAGACAAATACGACACAGTCCAAACTTCCGGTAGACGGCACGTGGACGGCCACAGCGCTTGCAGCGGGTGTAGCCACGGACCTTGTACTTCGGCTTGCGGTTGGCCTTCTCAACGAGTGCCTTCTTCGCCATTACTGCTGCCCTTCACGTTTGAACGGGAAGCTGAAGGCGTCGAGCAGGGCCTTGCCTTCAGCGTCGGTACGAGCGGTCGTGACCAGCGTGATGTCCATACCCCGGGAGGCGTCGATCTGGTCGTAGTCAATTTCGGGGAAGATCAACTGCTCGGTCACCCCGAAGGTGTAGTTACCCCGGCCGTCGAAGCTCTTCGGCGACAAGCCACGGAAGTCGCGGATGCGGGGGATGGCGAGGTTGACCAACCGGTCGAAGAACTCCCACATGCGGTCGCCCCGCAGGGTGACCTTGACACCGATGGCGTTACCCTCACGCAGCTTGAAGCCTGCGATCGACTTCTTGGCCTTGGTGACGATCGGCTTCTGGCCGGTGATGATCGTCAGGTCGCCGATCACCCGTTCGATGAGCGCCTTCTGATCGATGGCGGCGCCGGCGCCCACGTTGACCACGATCTTGGTGAGGCGGGGCACCTCCATGACGTTTTCCAGCCCGAGTGCGGTCTGGATCTGGTCACGCAGCTCGGCGTTGTAGCGCAGCTTCAGGCGAGGCCCGGGGGCCACACCGTCGTAGTCGCCCACGCTGATCACCGGCTCGGACTCGGCTTCTTCGGCCTCGACGCCGGTCGTTTTGGCAGATTTGGTCGCGTTGCTCACAGCTCACCTCCGCTCTTGCGGGAGATTCGGGTTTTGATGCCGTCGTCGGACACCCGGTAACCGACCCGGGTTGGCGTGCCGCCCTCGACCAGCGCCACGTTGGACACATGGATGGGGCCCTCGGCCTCGCGAATGCCGCCAGGTTGACCCTGCTGGCGTGGCTTCTCGTGATGCTTCTGGACGTTGACGCCCTCGACGAGAAGCTTCTGGGCCTTCGGCATGGCCTTGATCACCACGCCCTCGGTGCCGCGGTCCTTGCCCCGCAACACGATCACCCGGTCGCCTTCACGGACCTTCATTTTGGCGGGCGCTTTGGCCTGCTTCGTGCGTGACATCACAGCACCTCCGGGGCGAGTGAGACGATGCGCATGAACTTGGCGTCGCGGAGTTCACGGCCGACCGGACCGAAGATGCGGGTGCCACGGGGCGCCCGATCCTCACGGATCAAGACCGCTGCGTTCTCATCGAAACGGATGTAGGAACCGTCGCTGCGACGCCGCTCCTTTTTGGTGCGCACGATCACGCAGCGCACGACCTCGCCCTTCTTGACGGCTGCACCGGGGAGGGCGTCCTTCACCGTGGCCACGACGATGTCGCCGATCGAGGCATAGCGGCGGCGAGAGCCTCCGAGCACCTTGATCACCAATACCTCGCGGGCACCGGAGTTGTCCGCAACCCGCATGCGGGTTTCCACTTGGATCATCGGGCACGCTCCAGGATCTCGAGCAGGCGCCAGCGCTTGTTCTTGGACAGTGGACGGGTCTCGACAACCCGCACCCGGTCGCCGACGTTGAGGGTGTTCTCCTCGTCGTGGACGTAGAGGCGCTTGGTGCGTCGGACCGCCTTGTCGTAGGCCCGATGCCGGACCTGCTGGGTGAAGCTGACGGTGACGGTCTTGTCCATGCCGCTCGAGGTGACGATGCCCTCGCGCACCTTGCGGGAAGGACGGGTCTCGGCGGTGGTGTCGTCCGCGTTGATGCTGGTCTCGGCCATTTACGCGTTCTCTCTCTCGGCGGCGGCAATCTCGCGCTCGCGCAGCTCGGTCAGGATTCGGGCGATCATCCGCTTGACCTCGCCCAGTCGGGCGGAGTTGTCGAGCTGGCCGGTGACCAGCTGGAACCGAAGGTTGAACAACTCTTCGCGTCGTTCGGCCAACTGGGTCAGCAGCTCGCCATCGGCGATCTCTCGAATGGGGGTGTCGTTACGGGCCATCAGATGCCCTCCTCCCGGGTGACGATGCGCGCCTTGATCGGCAGCTTCTGGATCGCCCGATCGAGCGCACCGCGTGCGACTGCTTCGTCGGGGTAGCTCAGCTCGAACATGATGCGGCCCGGCTTCACCGGGGCCACCCAGCGCTCGGGGTTGCCCTTGCCGGATCCCATGCGGGTCTCGGCCGGCTTGGCGGTGATCGGCTTGTCGGGGAAGACGGTGATCCACACCTTGCCACCGCGCTTGATGTGGCGCGTCATGGCGATACGAGCTGCCTCGATCTGCCGGGCGGAGATCCAACCCGGCTCGAGCGCCTGCACGCCGTACTGGCCGAAGCTGACCTCGGTTCCGCCCTTGGCGGTGCCCTTGAGGCGTCCTCGCTGGTGCTTGCGGTGTCGAACCTTACGTGGCATCAACATGGGATCACTCTCCCTCGTTCGGCCGGAAATGCTCCGGTCCCTTGGACCGGGACTGGGCCTGACGCTCGATCTCTTCTTCCTCGGTCAGCAGCTTCTCGAACTCCGGATCCGCTTCCTTGAGGAGGGGCGCAGGCTCGGTTACCTCGGCCGGGGCAGCATCGTCGTCGCCGGCGCCGGCGGGCACCGGCGGAGCGGGACGGGACGACACCACACGTGAGGTGGGTTCCTGGCCGGTGGACTCGCCCACCGCCATCGCAGCCTCTTTGGAGGCCTTGTCCTCGCCCTGGGGCTTGTAGGGCAGGATGTCGCCCTTGTAGAGCCACACCTTGACGCCGACGCGGCCGGTGCTGGTGGCGGCCTCGCGCAGGCCGTAATCGATGTCGGCCCGCAGGGTATGGAGCGGCACCCGACCTTCGCGGTACCACTCGGAGCGGCTCATCTCGGCACCGCCCAAACGGCCACCGCACTGAACCCGGATGCCGAGGGCGCCGGCCTTCATGGCGTTCTGGACCGCTCGCTTCATCGCACGACGGAACGCCATGCGGTTGGCCAGCTGGTCGGCGACGCCCTGAGCGATCAGGGCAGCATCGAGCTCGGGCTGCTTGATCTCTTGAATGTTGAGCTGCACCTTGGGGTTGCTCGTGATCCGGGCGAGCTCCTGGCGGAGCTCGTCGGCCATGGCGCCGCGGCGCCCGATCACGATGCCCGGACGGGCGGTGTGCAGATCGATGCGCACCCGATCGCGGGTTCGCTCCACCTCGATGCGGCTGATGGCTGCGTTGGCCATGCGGCCCATCAGATAGCGGCGGATTTCCCAATCCTCGACCACGTAGTCGACGTACTGCTCACGGCTGGCGTACCACCTGGACTTCCAGTCGGTGGTGATTCCCAGGCGAAAGCCGTACGGGTTGACCTTCTGTCCCATCAGGCGTCGTCCTTATCGTCGGCTGCATCCGCAGTGTCGTCGGCTGCATCCGCAGTGTCGTCGGCTGCATCCGCAGCGTCAGTGTCGTCTGCGTCGGTGTCGTCTGCGTTGGCCTCGGCAGCTTGGGCGGTGGCTTCCGCCTCCTGCTCGGCCGTGGCCTCGTCGGTGGGCGTGTCGTCCACCATCTCCGGGTTGACCGCTGCGGTGGCCGGTTCAACGACCTCTGCCTCGTCCGCCACCGACTGGTCGGCGGTGTTGGCGTCATCACCACGGCTCGCCGCAACGCGACGGGCTCGGGCGGCGGCGGCGTCTGCGGGGGCTCCCCCACGCTCGCGTCGATCGCTGAGCTCCTCGGCCGACAACCGTCCAACGATCACCGTGATGTGGGTGGTCCGCTTGTTGATGCGGGTGGCCCGGCCTCGGGCACGGGGCCGAAAGCGCCGCATCGTCGGGCCTTCATCGGCATAGCAGGCGGCGACGAACAGTTCGTCGGCGGGCAGGCCGTCGTTGGCGCCGGCGTTGGCGACCGCCGAGGCGACCAGCTTGGCGATCGGCCGACCGGCGTCGCGGTCGCAGCGGTTGAGCTCGTCCATCGCATCGGCGACCGGCAGGCCCCGGATCAGGTTGAGCACTTCGCGAGCCTTGTAGGCCGAGAAGCGAGCATGGCGCAAGACGGCGCGGGTGCCCGGACGTTCGTTGGTCTTCGTTCCGTTCTGGGCCATCGTTACCGCCCGCCTCGCGCCGTGCGCTCCTGGCCGGCGTGAAACTTGAAGGTGCGGGTCGGGGCGAACTCGCCCAGCTTGTGACCGACCATCGACTCGGTGACGTACACGGGAACGTGCTTGCGGCCGTCGTGCACTGCGATCGTGTGACCGACCATGTCGGGGATGATCGTCGAGCGTCGCGACCAGGTCTTGATGACCGTCTTCTGGCTCTTGTCGTTGAGCGCATCCACCTTCTTCAGAAGGTGGTCGTCGACGAAAGGGCCCTTCTTCAGACTGCGGGGCATATCAGGACTTCCTCGGGTTGCAGATGTGGTGACACCAGAACGCCGGTGTCGAATGGCGCGAGGTGCTCGACGGCACCGCGATGGGCTCGGCCGGGTTCATCGGCGAGACCCGCGGGTCCGACGACGACGCACGATCAGCTTCTCGGACGGCTTGGTCCGATCGCGGGTGCGGCCCTCGGGCTTGCCCCACGGCGACACCGGGTGGCGACCACCGGAGGTCTTGCCCTCACCGCCACCGTGCGGGTGGTCCACCGGGTTCATCGCAACGCCACGGGTCTGGGGGCGCTTGCCCTTCCAGCGGTTGCGTCCGGCCTTGCCGATCTGGATCAGCTCGTGCTCGACGTTGCCCACCTGGCCGATCGTCGCTCGGCAATCGATCGGCACACGACGGCGTTCGGTGGAGGGCAGCCGCAGGGTGGCGTAGCCACCTTCCTTGGCGACCAACTGCACCGATGCGCCGGCGGAGCGGGCCATCTTGGCTCCACCGCCGGGCTGCAGTTCGATGTTGTGGAGCGTCGTGCCGACGGGGATGTAGCGCAGCGGCATGGCATTGCCAGTGCGAATCTCGGCGCCCTGACCCGACTGCACCTCGTCACCGACGCTCAGGCCCCTCGGGGCAACGATGTAACGCTTCTCGCCATCCAGGTAGTGCAACAGAGCGATGCGGCAGGTGCGGTTGGGGTCGTACTCGATCGTGGCGACCTTGGCGGGGACACCGTCCTTGGTGCGACGGAAATCGATGACGCGGTAGCGCTGCTTGTGCCCGCCTCCGCGATGCCGCGAGGTCTTGCGACCCTTGTTGTTGCGACCACCGGTCTTGGTCTTCTGGGTGACCAGCGACCGCTCGGGGCTGGTCGCAGTGACGTCGGAGAAGTCCGAAACGGTCTGGAATCGACGTGCCGGACTGGTCGGCTTGCGCTTTCTGAGGCCCATGAGTCTCCCTCTCAGCGAACTTCGAAGAGTTCGATCGCGTCACCCTCGACGAGGGTGACCATGGCCCGCTTGGTGTCGGAGCGGGATCCGTACGTCATGCGCTTGCGCTGACGGATGCGCTTGCCGGGCCGGTTGAGCGTGTTGACCTTGACGACCGAGACGCCCCAGATGGTCTCGACCGCTTGGCGGATCTCAACCTTGTTGGCATCCGGGGCCACGATGAAGGTGTAGACACCCTCATCGATGAGGCCATAGGACTTTTCCGACACCACCGGTCGGATGATGACCTCGCGTGCGTCTCTCATGAGTCGTCTCCTGAAGCGGCAACTGCCGGGGCCGCACCGGGCAGCGAATCACGGGTATAGATGATGAAGTCGTTGACCAACACGTCGTAGGTCGTGACCTGACCGGCGTGGAGCAGCGTGACCTCGGGGAGGTTGCGCATGCTGCGGGCAGCGAGTTCGTCGTCACGGGTGAGCACGACGAGGATGCGTCCGGTGGCACCCAACGCAGTCAGTGCGGCCTTGGCCGCCTTGGTGCTCGCGGTGTCGAAGTTCCACTCGGAGAGCACGATGAGCTTGTTGTCGGCCAGGCGGTCCGAGAGCGCCGAGGCCAGCGCCAGGCGCTTCATCTTCTTCGGGGTGCGCTGCGCGTAGCTGCGGGGCTTCGGGCCATGGGCCACGCCGCCGCCACGCCAGTGTGGTGCACGGATCGAGCCCTGCCGAGCGTTGCCGGTGCCCTTCTGGCGCCACGGCTTGCGACCGCCACCACGCACCTCGGCGCGGGTCTTGGTCGAGGCGGTGCCCTTACGGTGGGCCGCCAACTGGGCGACGACCACCTGGTGCATCACCGACACGTTGGGCTCGACGCCGAACATGGCGTCGTCCAAGTCGATCGAGCCGGCCGAGGAGCCGGAATCATTGAGTACGTCGACGCTTGCCATCAGCTCTCACCTCCGCCGACGCCGGCCTTGATGGCGTCGCGAATCACGATGTAGGACCCCTTTGGACCGGGTACCGATCCCTTGACCAGCACGACACCGGCCTCGGGGTCTGCCCGGACGACCTCCAGGTTGAGTGTCGTCACCTTCTCGCCACCCATACGACCCGGAAGACGGGTGCCCTTGAACACCCGGCCCGGCGTGGCGCAGGCGCCGACGGCACCCGGCTTGCGGTGCACCTTATGGGCGCCGTGGCTGGCGGGCTGGCCAGCGAAGTTGTGGCGCTTCATGGCACCGGCGAAGCCCTTACCCTTGGAGACCCCGGCGACATCCACACGGTCGCCGGCTTCGAAGATCGAAGCGTCCAGCTGTTGACCGACCTCATAGGAGGAGGCGTCGCCCATCCGCAGCTCGACCAGCCGGACACCGGGATCGACACCGGCGGACTCGAAGTGGCCGGCCTCGGCCAGCGTCAGCTTGTTGGCCGACCTGGACCCGAAGGTCACCTGGACGGCTTCGTAGCCATCAGCGCCGTCGGCGGAGCGAACCGCCACGATGCGGCAGGGATCCACCTTGACCACGGTGACCGGCTGGATCTGCGAGTCCGCATCCCACACCTGGGTCATGCCGATCTTTTGTCCCACGATTGCTTTGTTCGCCATGACGGCTCGTCCTTGGTAGCTGGCCGACGCACCCGGAGTGGTGCGGATCGGTCGATTTGACGGGGCAGGAGGTTTGCTCGCCCTCTCACGCAAACGCTCCGCCCGGGCTGGCCCGGCGGAGCGACGTCTCGGTTGTGTCTCGTGGTTCCATCCGGATCCCCGATGACCTCAAGAGTCGGGGTGAAAAGTTCCGGTGGCCTGCGAGCGCCTCAATTGGTGGGACGGGGGTGTCCCACACACGAAGGGGAAACCCTACCGGTCGACATCCCCGGCCACAAACTCATCCGGCGGGAATCCCGTCGGGCGGTGCCGAGGTCGACCGGCGGGGGTCGCCCCGCCGGCACGCTGGGTCAGTGAATCTTGGTCTCGATGTCGACGCCGGCGGGCAGATCGAGGCGCTGCAGCGAGTCGACGGTCTTTTGGGTGGGCTCAAGGATGTCGATCAGGCGCTTGTGAACGCGCATCTCGAAGTGCTCGCGGCTGTCCTTGTACTTGTGCGGCGAACGGATCACCGTGACGCGGTGCTTCTCGGTGGGCAGCGGAATCGGCCCACGGATCGAGGCCTGTGTTCTGACAGCGGTCTCGACGATCTTCTTGGCCGACTGGTCGATGACCTCGTGGTCATAGGCCTTGAGGCGGATGCGAATGCGTTGGTTGGCCATGGAAAGCTCCTGGGAGAGAGGCGGCGTCGTACGCCGACTGCGTGAATCGTCGAGTGTCAAGGAACGCTGGTGCGTTGTGCGCACCACGGAACGGGTCACTCTAGCGGGGGTGCGCACCGCCGCACCACATCGGACGACGTTCGGGCACGGGAGCCGCTGACGGACGAAAACGGCAACAGCCGGGACCCGATGTCCCGGCTGTCGGCGTACCGCTGGCTGAGGCCCCATGTGGGGCAGCGTGCTACTTGATGACTTTGGTGACCCGGCCCGCACCCACCGTACGACCACCCTCACGA
>NZ_DAOLGP010000049.1:0-21077 GCF_035329545.1 Candidatus Neomicrothrix sp. | reverse complement strand
TCGGCGAGGTGATCTGTCGCACCGACCCCGACCTGCCCAAGCACCGCGGCCTCACCGGGTTCGTCGTCGACATGCACGCGCCTGGCGTTGAGGTGCGCCCGCTGCGTCAGATGACCGGCGGTACCGCCTTCAACGAGGTGTTCTTCGAGGACGTGCGGGTCCCCGACGACCATCGGCTGGGCGACGTCAACCAGGGCTGGACGGTGGCGCTGACCACGCTGATGAACGAGCGGGCGTCGATCGGCGGGGGCGGCGGTGGAGGCGGCATGGGCATGGCGTCGGCCACCCGGATGATCGAGATGATGCGCCACTTCGGCGTGGAGGACGACCCGGTGCTGCGCAACGAGCTCGCCCGCCTCTATACCGGCTTCCAAGTGGCCAAGATGACCTCGCAGCGGGCGCTGGCCAAGCTGCGCGCCGGCGGACTGCCCGGGCCGGAGATGTCGATCGGCAAGCTGGCGCTGACCGCCAACCTCACCGCCACCGCCGAGTTCGCTGCGTCGGTGCTGGGCCCCCGACTCATCGCCGACACCGGCGAGTGGGGCACCTATGCCTGGTCGAAGTTCGTGGCCGGCACCCCCGGCATGAGGATCGCCGGCGGCAGCGACGAAACGCTGCGCAACATCGTGGCCGAACGCGTGCTCGGCCTGCCCAAGGAGCCGGGCATCGACACGACGAGTGCCTTCCGCGACCTGCCTAGGAACTAAGCCGAAGCGTCGGCCACCTCGAGGCCGAGCGCCCGGGCCAACGCCCGCAGGACCGCCGGAGCATCGGCGGTCAACGCCAGGTCGGCAATCGCCATCATCGGTGCGTGCGAGTCGGTGTTGACCGACACGACCAGATCCGGGCTGCCCAACCCGGCGGTGTGCTGAACGGCTCCCGAGATGCCAAACGCCACGTACCGATCCGGGTTGACAACCACGCCGGTGGTGCCGATCTGGCGCTCGTGTCCCAGCGTGCCCTGGTCGGTGACCACCCGGGTGGCCCCCACCGACGCGCCGAGGGCCTCGGCCACCCGTGCGAGCAGCTCGTAGTCGTCCGCGCCGCCCAGCCCGGCGCCGCCGCCGAGGATGCTCGTCGCCTCGGAGAGGTCCATCGTCGAGGCGTCGGGCGGATGGATCGCCACCAGCTCGGGGCTCCGGCGGGTGCCGCCGGGTCCATCCGCCGTCGACGGGCTCACCGTGTGGCGGCCCTCGGTGTCGACCGGATGTCGAAGCGGTGCGACCGGCTTCGACGTGGGGACGCTGCGCACCCCCGGCATCATCGTGGCAACGATTGGCCCCGACGTTGTCGTGACGGTCAGCGACCGCCCGCCGTGGGTGTCCTGGGTGGTGCGACCCGAACGGGCCGACGACACGCCGGCGAGCAGCGGCCGCTCCAGCCCCAGCGCCAGGTGAGGTGCCAGATCTCGGCCGTCGGGCGTCGCCGGCGTGAGCACCACGTCTGCGGGCCGCAGCGACGGGATCAGCACCGCGGCCACGGCGGGGGGCGACCACGGCCCCGACCACTCCAACGTCCACACCTCCTTCAGGCACCCGTCGAGTTCCTCCAGGGCCTGGTCGAGACCGTCCCCGACGAGAAACGCCCGCCCGCCCGCCTCGGCGACGCACTCCTCGGCGCCGGTGGGGAGCTGGCCATCGCGGACGACGAGGACGGCGACCGACCCGCCGACGATCGCGGCCGGGGCCTCGCCGCCGGGCCGATCGGACGCCGATGACCCCGGCAAAACCGCCGGGCTCACAGCACCACCAGGCCCAGGTCGGCCAAGCCGGCCTGCAGCATCGCCTCCCGCACTTTGGCGGTGTCGTCGGCAGCCGCTCCCTGGTCGGGTGAGCTGCGCGGCGCCGCATCGTAGGCGGTGGTCAGGGTATCGATCACCTCATCTTCGCCGGTGGGGCCCAACCATGCCACCGCCACCGGCATGCGTCCGGCATGATCCCAGCGGCGGGCGAGGGTGGTTACCTCGGCCGCACCGCCGCCCACCGCACCTGCGGGCAACGCCAGCCTGACCGGAACCCGCGCCCACTCGGGCCGTTGCTCCTCGCCCGGCAGCACAAAGCCCCCGCTCCCCAGGACGACGACGGACGTCGACGTCCGCCCGTGCAGGAACATGACTGCGCCCGGGCCGGATCCGGGCCGGCCGTCCACCCCGCCCGGCGTACCGGCGACGAGCGCCGACAGCGTCGCTGTCACCGCATCCCCAAACGCCCGCCCTTCGGAGGCGGCCGGATCCTCCTCCAGAACCCGGACGAGGCTGCGCAGCTCTCGCCCGGCCAGATCGTGGCTGTCGTCGCTCCACCCTGCCGCGATCGCCCACCCGACCGCCGCATTGCCGGCTGGGATCCAGCCGGCCGAGCCCCCGTCGACGCCGTCGGGACGCACGACGAGTGCCCACGACGAGTCGACCGTGCGTTCCTCGGCGCTCTGGCGGGCGGCACTGGCCAGCGCCGCCTTGGCCAACGAGCGCTGAGGGAGGCGGGCCGGACGGTTCGCCCGGCGTCGAGCCAGCAGGTAGGCGGCGCCGGCGCCGAGGGCGGCGGCCGCAACGCCGCCGGTGATCGCCGCCGGTGCCCATGGGTTGCCGTCGAGGTCGTCCCGGGTGGTCTGCTCGGGCAACGGCGTCGCTTCGAAGCCCACCTTGCGACGGGTGACCGGCGGGGTCTCGAACCCCGAGGTAGGGCTCTGGTCGTCGATCGCCGGCGGCAACCCCGTTCCGCCGACGACGGTGGTCGCGGTGGCGCCACCCGCAGCCGCCGCCGGGTCGAGCCGGGCACGCTCGCCGTTGACCAGGCCCTGAAGGTCGGCCACGACATCGTTCATCACCGGATCGCCGGGACAGCCGACGTCGGCGATCTCGCGGTGGCCGGCGATCGTGCGGACCGTCACCTTCTCGCCGGCCGGAAATTTGTCGCTGCCTTCGGAGATGAAGTTGGTGAGGTCACCGGGTTGGGTGGCCACGCCGTCGCGGTTGGCCAGCCAGGCGAGCAGGGACACCATCGCCTCCGTCGCCAACGGCGTCGGCGGCGCCGCCGAGAACTGCCCCAGAAAGGCGACGTGCTGGGTATGGCCCGGGTCGCCACCCTCGGTCTCACAGGCGATCGGGGCGTCGATGCTGCCCTGACGCCCCTCCCAGATCGTGCCGAACTCGTCGACGATGAAGTTGAACCCGATATCGGGCCAGGCCAGATCGCCGGAGGTCTGGAAGTTGAAGATGGCCTGGATCAGCGTCGGCACCTCGGAGGGCTGATAGGCACCCTCCGGTGCGTCGGTGTGGTGGACGATCAGGAGGTCGTCGTCGATGATGCGCAGGGTTCCGTTGGGCGGCGACTCCGAGCCCCAGTCGGCTCGTGGTCGGATCGCCGGCCGTCCCGGCGTCGCCTTGGCGTCGGCGTCGGGGTTGGCCACCGTGGTCGTCGTGTTTCCCACCGGCTCGTCGCCGCCGTCACCACCGTCGTCGGTCTGACGCCGTGTCCCGACGGTGCCGCCGGCCCGCTGCGCACGGCCAGCCGCCACGGCCAACGGTGCCGCAGCGAACGCTCCGAGCGCACGGCGGCGGCTCACGCCACGCGTCGACGCATCGGGCGCGCCTTGGAATTCGGGGCTACCCGGGAGACCTGCCATCGCCTGAGACACTACCGAGGGTGGCGAGACAATTGGCTGCACGGAGCACGGGGACAGAGCACGACCCCGGTCCGGAGCCAGATCACGGTCCGAAGTGGACCCGGCGCTCCGAGCGAGGCAGAGCCACCGCCCCGCCCTATCCGAACACCTCGACCGCTCCACGGAGCTCGGATCGCACGTTGGGCCGACCGGCCAGCGCCAGCAGCAACGAGGTGCCGGGACCGCGTACCTCGGGCCCGTCGCTCGGGCCCACCTCAAAGCCGGCGTCGTCGGCCACCAGATGGGCCCCCCGCACGCGGCTCGGCACCCCGAAATACCACCACAGGTCCCGGTAGGCCTCGATCGCCAGAGCAGTGCGCTCATCACTGCTGCGCAACGGGCCGTCGGTCACCCGGGTGATGTCGGCACGATGGGTGAGCACCTCGGCCAAGGCGACCTGGGGGCCGGCACCGGGCAGAACGAACCGACCTTCGGCGGCGGCGTCGAGGCGCTCGAGCAGCGACGAGGGGTCGGAGTCACCGAGCTTGCGGGCTATGCGGCCAATCGCCCGTCGCGGTGGACGGAACGTCTTGGCGACGTCGAACACCACCCTGGGGCGGCTCGATTCGGCCAGCCACACCAGGTGGGCCAGCACGTCACGGCACCGCCACGCGCCGCACAGGCTGGGCAGGTCCCACGCCGCATCCGAGATGATGCGCAGGTCACGGGCGATTCGTCGCCGCTCCTCGGCGGTCCATGCACGAATGACGTCATCATCCACAAACGGGAAGGTACCAGCAGGGCGCCCCGCGCCAGGCCCGCTTCGCTTCGGCGTAGTTCGGGCCGGGCCGCCAACTCGGGAGCCCAAAGCGCGCTCAGACGGCACTCCCGGCTCCCGAGTTCAGACCCAGCAGCCAACTCGGGAGCCCAAAGCGCGCTCAGACGGTCCTCCGGGCTCCCCAGTTCAGACCCAGCAGCCAACTCGGGAGCCCGAAGCGCGCTCAGACGGTCCTCCGGGCTCCCGAGTTCGGGTTGGTTGACGTTGGCGACGGCCGAACTTCGCCCCTTTCGGTCTCACCCGGCACACTGGGCCGATGCCCACGCCCTCTCCCGCTCCTCGGGCCCAGCCGACCGGGCTGCCGATCGAGGGAGTGATCAGCCAGGTGCGCGAGGCCCTGGCCGGGCCCGGGACGGCGGTGCTGGAAGCCGAGCCCGGGGCCGGCAAGACCACGGTGGTGCCGCTGCGCCTGCTTGACGAGCCCTGGCTGGGCACCGGCCGCATCGTCATGTTGGAACCCCGACGGCTGGCTGCGCGAGCCGCCGCCGCCCGCATGGCCCATCTGCTGGGCGACCGGGTTGGCAACGTCGTCGGCTACCGCACCCGAGACGACGCCAAGGTGAGCCGCTCCACCCGTATCGAGGTGGTGACCGAGGGCATCCTCACCCGACGGGTTCAGGGTGACCCCGGCCTGGAGGGCACCTCGCTGGTGATCTTCGACGAGTTCCACGAGCGGTCGCTGGCCGCCGACCTGGGTCTGGCGCTCACCCTGGAGGCACGGGCCTTGTTGCGCCCCGACCTGCGGGTGATGGTGATGTCGGCCACCCTCAACGTCGGCGATGTCGCCAACCTCCTCGGCGCCAGCGGCCCGGCCGCTGCGGCCGGCTCCCCCGTTCCGGCCCCGGTGATCTCCGCTCCGGGGCGCACCCACCCGGTCGCCGTCCGCTGGCGGCCGAGACAGCGCCGGGACCGCCTGGAGGCGGTCACAACCTCGGCGATCGAGACCGCACTGTCGGAATCTTCGGGCGACGTCTTGGTGTTTCTGCCCGGGATGGGCGAGATCAAGCGGACCGCCCAGGCGCTCGACCGCAGCGGCGCGCTCGGCCTGGCGGCGGTCGACGTCCACCTGCTCCACGGCTCGCTGCCCGCCGACGCCCAGGATTCGGCGGTGGCGCCCGCCCCGGCCGGCCGACGCAAGGTGGTGCTGTCGACCGACCTGGCCGAGACCTCGCTCACCGTCGAGGGGGTCACCGCCGTCGTCGACTCCGGCCTGGCCCGGGTTCCCCGCTTCGATGCGGGGGTGGGCATGACCCGCCTGAGCACGGTGTCATCGTCGCAGGCATCGGCCGAGCAGCGGGCCGGCCGGGCCGGCCGGGTGCAGCCCGGCATCGCCTACCGGCTGTGGTCCAAGTCCGAACACAGCACCCGTCCCCGTCACATCCAACCGGAGATCACCCAGGTGGAGCTGGCCGGCCTGGCGCTGGAACTGGCCGCCTGGGGGGCGGCCGACCCGGCCACCCTCTCGCTGCTCGACCAACCGCCCCGGCGCACCTGGGAGGAGGCCCGCACGCTGCTGGGCCTGCTCGGCGCCATCGACGCCGACGGCCGCATCACCTCGACCGGCAAGGCGATGGTGCGCCTGCCGCTGCACCCCCGGCTGGCCCGGATGGTGGTCGCCGCCGCCGACGGGGCCGATGGTCCGCTGGCCTGCGTGGTCGCCGCCCTTTTGGAGGAGCGCGACGTGTTCGGTGGACGGCCCGACGAGCGCTCCACTTCGCTGGCCGAGCGGGTGGGCCTGATCATCGACCGGCGCCGGCACCACCCGCAGGCGGACGGCCGGGCCCTGACGACGGTGCGGCGCCGAGCCGACGAGCTGATGCGCCGTGCCGGCATCGGCGGGGCGATGAACGCCACCGACGTTCCCATCGACTCCCTCGACCGCCTGGGGTCGCTGTTACTGGTCGGTTACCCGGACCGGCTGGGCCGGGCCCGCAGCACCGGCGGTGGTCGCTGGCGTCTCCGCTCCGGATCGGGGGTCTCGACCGATGGCAGCGACTCGCTGAACGCCGCCGCCTTCATCGTCGTGGCCGACACCGACGGCCAGCGCCGCGATGCCCGCATCCGGGTGGCGACGCCGATCGACGTCGACGAGATCGCCGACGCACTTGCCGACCAGGTGACCCGCCGCACCTACCTGCGCTGGGATCGCACACGCAACGACCTCACCGAGCGCGTCGAGCGGGCGATCGACACGTTGGAACTCGACTTCACCGAGAGTCGCCCCGCCCCCGGGCCTGACACTGTCACAGCGCTGATCGACCGCGTTCGCGAGGTGGGTCCCAGCGCCGTCCTCGGCCGCTGGAACCAGGCCGACGGGCTGCGAGCCCGGGTCGCGTTTCTGCGCGACCGCCTGGGCGACGCCTGGCCCGACTGGTCGGAAGCGGCGCTGACCGCCTCACTCGAAGAATGGCTGGCCCCGATGCTCGGCCAGGCGACCGGCCGCAGCCACCTTGAGGCGGTCGATGTGGCCGGTGCGCTGGCGCTCACCTTGGGTTGGGACAGCCAGATGGAGCTGGCCCGCCTGGCCCCGAAGACGGTCACGGTGCCGTCCGGACGGGAGCTGACGGTGAACTACCAGGCCGATCCCCCGGCGCTGGCGGTGCGCCTGGGCGAAATGTTCGGCTCCACCGTCACCCCGTCCGTGCTCGACGGTGCCCTCCCGCTCCGCCTGGAGCTGCTCAACCCGGCCGGGCGGCCGGTGCAGGTCACGTCCGACCTGGCGGGATTTTGGGACGGGACCTGGGCCGAGGTGCGCCGAGAGCTGCGGGGCCGCTACCCCAAACACGATTGGCCCGAGCACCCGGGCATCGCCAAGCCCCGCCGTCGCTGAGCCACCGCCGCTCAACAGTGGCGGTCGAAGGCATCCTGGTAGCTGTCGGCCAACATCTGTTTGGCCCGACCCTTCTTCGGGTGCACCAGGTCCGCCTCCACCAGGTCGGCGCCGACGGCGAGGTTGTCGTTGATCACGTTGGCCCAGCCGTCGTCGGTCATCGTGTTGGGCAGCCCGTCGACGATCGCCTGCACCTGTGCGTTGTAGGCCGCGACGTCACGATTGAACAGCTTGGGCAGCGTCAGCACCACCACGCACTCGACGTCGCTGAACTCGTCGAGCACCGCCTCGGTCGCCCCCAGGTCCTGCGCGTCGAGCAGCACGTCGTTGTAGCCCAGCAGCACGCCAACCCGGTCGGGGGTTGTGCCCATCATGGTCATGGCGCCGCGAACCTTCGGCGCCATGAGCGCCCAGGTTTGGCGGTTCTGGGCGACGACCTTGGCGCCGGTGGTCTCCTCGATCTCGATTCGTGACAGGTTGGTCACCGAGTCCCCGACGACGAGGGTGACCGGGTCGGCGAAGGGCCCGATCCGGGCGACCGCCAGCGCGCTCACCCCGACGGCGGCAACAACAACGACCCCGGCGAACACCCGCATCGATCGGGAGCGAGGGCGCTTCGTTTTCACGTCAACCACTTCGGGACGCTACGTCTCGGCCGATTCTGCCGGTCAATCCGCAGCCGTACCCGCCGCTACTCGGCGACGGCGTGGCGTTTGAGATCGGCAAGGTCCACCCACTCCAGCGTGCGGGCATGGGTGGCCTCGAGTACCACCTGCGGCGCTGCGTCGGCCTCGAGTGCCTCGGCCCAGCGGCTGGCGCACAAGCACCACTGGTCGCCAGGGGAAAGCCCGGCAAAACCGAACTCGGGGTGGGGGGTGGACAGGTCGTTGCCCACCTCTGCTGAGAAGGCGAGAAACTCGACGGTCACCCGCGCACACACGGTGTGCACGCCCGCATCCTCGCCGCCGGTGTCGCAGCAGCCGTTGCGGTAAAAGCCGGTGAGCGGATCGGTGGAACAGGTCTGAAGCTCGGTGCCGAGGACGTTGGTGGCCATCGCCCCATCGCAGCACATCGCCGCGTCGCTGTCGCTTCGGACGCTCAGCCCGTCGTCCGGTGAACGACCCCGCAGCCCACAGCCGAACAGCCCACGACCGCCGCCACGCACCGATGCCGAGCGGCCGGTGCATGGCGCCGACCAGCCCAGCGTGTTGGACTGGGTCACGCGCCGTCCGATCGCCGGGCCACCGCACCTGAGCAGATGAGCCCCAGGGGGAAACCGTGAGCCTTGCCGATACCGACGCGACCACATCGAGCAGCAGGGCAACGCCGGGCGACACCTTCGAATCGTTCGACCCGGGGTCGGGTGAGGTGGTCGGCACCTACCCGGTCGTTGGTGTCGCCGAGGTGGCCGCAGCCGTCGAGCGTGCCCGCCGGGCAGCGCAGTGGTGGCGCGACCAGGGCGCCGAGGGACGCAGCCGGGTGCTCAAGAAGTGGCGCAGCCACCTGGTGAACCACGCTGACGACCTGATCGACGTGGTGCATGCCGAGACAGGCAAGCCACAAGGCGACGCCCAGCTGGAGCTGGTGCTCGCCGTCGAACACCTGGCCTGGGCAACCAAGCACGCCCCCAAGGTGATGAAGCGACGCAGCGTGTTTCCCGGCCTGCTCATGTCCAACATGGCCGCCACCCTCGAGTACCAACCGCTCGGCGTCGTCGGCGTGATCGGCCCGTGGAACTACCCGGTGTTCACGCCGATGGGCTCGATCGCCTATGCGCTGGCCGCCGGCAACGCCGTCGTGTTCAAGCCGTCGGAGTACACGCCCGGTGTGGGCCGATGGTTGGCCGACAGCTTCGCCGCCGTGTGCGGCCGGCCGGTGCTGCAAACCGTCACCGGCTTCGGCGCCACCGGCGCCGCGCTGGTCGACGCCCAGGTCGACAAGATCGCCTTCACCGGCTCGGCCGCCACGGGGCGCAAGATCATGGCGGCAGCCGCCGCCCACCTCACCCCGGTACTCATGGAGTGCGGGGGCAAGGACGCCATGCTGGTCGACGCCGACGCCGACATCGACGCAGCCGCCGACGCAGCCACCTGGGGCGGCATGTCCAACGCCGGGCAGACCTGTGCCGGGGTCGAACGCATCTACGTGCACGGCGACGTCTACGACAGCTTCGTCGACCGGGTGGTCGCCAAAGCCTCCGACGTGTCCGCCGGCAGCGGGGAGGACGATCAGATCGGCCCGATCACCATGCCCTCCCAGGTGGACGTCATCCGCCGTCACGTCGCCGACGCGCTCGATCGGGGCGGCCGCGCCGTCCTCGGCGGGCTCGATGCCGTCGGCGACTCGGTGGTGGGCCCCACCGTCATGGTCGACGTGCCCGACGATGCGCTGGCCATGACCGATGAGACCTTCGGCCCCACCCTGGTGATCACCAAAGTGGGCTCGATGGACGAGGCGATCGAACGGGCCAACGACTCGTCCTACGGGCTGGGCGCCACCGTGTTCTCCAAGGCACGGGGGGCCGAGCTGGCGGCTCGGATCCGCTCCGGCATGACCTCGATCAACTCGGTGATCTCCTTCGCCGGCATTGCGGCATTGCCCTTTGGCGGCATCGGCGAGTCGGGGTTCGGTCGCATCCACGGCGAGGACGGCATCCGCGAGTTCACCCGAACCAAAGCGGTGGCCCGCCAACGCTTTGCCGCCCCGGTGGCGCTCACCAGCTTCGACCGCACGAAGAAGACCGACGAGCTGGTCGCCAAGGCGATCAAGCTGCTCCACGGCCGGGGCTGACTTCGGGGTCTTGCGGTTCTGTCCGGGTCCGGGCCGAACGACCCCCAACCGGGGCCGGGCCAAACGACGCCTGAGGCGCAACGTCAGCCTGAGTTCAGCGCGGGTCAGCCCTGGGGTGGGGCACCGGGGGCCGGCGGCAGAAACTGGCTGTCGATCTGGGCAAGCTGACCGTTGGCAGCCAGCGCGCCGTGCACGGTCTCGGCGATCGAGGCCATCTCCTTCTTCGCCTTGGACATGCCCAGCGCACCGCCGCCGATACCCGACATGGCGGGGGCGATTTGCGCAACCGTCGTGTCGGGCTGCACCCCCTGGGTCAATTGGTAGTTGACGATCATCCGGCGGACGAACCCGCCGCCGATGGCCCGCCCCACCTTGGAGCCAACCTCGGCCGTGCCCGACCAGCCATCGGCGTTGGGTGTGACGGTGTAGCCCAGCGACTGCAACGCCGTGCCGACGGTGGTCAGCACCGCACCCGCGTCGGCGGTGGTGGTCCAGCTCAACGGTTCGATCGCCATCGCTGCTCCCTCGGAGGTCGTCCGGAGGAAGCCTACCGGCGACGACTGCTGTGAGAGCGGCCGTCGCCGGCGCGGCGGGGGTCGCGGATCACAGCGATGCGCGGACCTGTCGCGCAGCCTCCACCAAATGTCGCAACGAGGCCTCCGTCTCCACCCAGCCCCGGGTTTTCAGACCGCAGTCGGGGTTGACCCACACGCGGTCAGCCGGCAGCACCCGCATGGCGGATTCGAGCAGCTGCACCATCTCCTCGGTGTCTGGAATGCGGGGTGAGTGGATGTCCCACACCCCGGGTCCGATCTCGTTCGGATACTCATAGGACGCAAACTCGTCCAGGAGTTCCATGTTGGACCGGGCGGTCTCTATGGAGATGGCATCGGCGTCAAACGCGGCGATCGCCTCGATCACGTCGGAGAACTCGCCGTAACACATGTGGGTATGAATCGAGACGTCGTCGGCGACGCCCGACGACGCCAGCCGGAAGGCTGCCACCGCCCAGTCGAGGTACTCCTTGCGGTCCGCTTCGTTCAGCGGCAGGCCCTCCCGCAGCGCGGGCTCGTCGATCTGGATGACGCCGATGCCCGCCTTCTCCAGGTCGCCGACCTCGTCGCGGATCGCCAGGGCGATCTGACGGCAGGTCACCGAACGGGGCTGGTCGTCGCGGACAAAGGACCACTTGAGGATGGTCACCGGGCCGGTGAGCATCCCCTTGACCGGACGGTCGGTGAGCGACTGTGCATAGGTGGCCCACTCGACGGTCATCGGTGCAGGACGGGCGATATCGCCGAAAATGATCGGTGGCTTGACGCACCTCGACCCGTAGCTCTGAACCCAGCCGTTCGTGCTCACGACCACCCCATCGAGGTGCTCGCCGAAGTACTCCACCATGTCGTTGCGCTCGAACTCGCCATGGACGAGCACATCAAGCCCGATCTCTTCCTGGCGCCTGATCACGTCGGTGATCCAACCCTCGAGCAGCTCGTGGTACTCGGCATCGCCCAGCTCCCCGCGACGGTTGGCCGCCCGGGCCTTGCGAATCTCGGGAGTCTGGGGAAACGAACCGATGGTGGTCGTCGGCAGAACGGGAAGCGCGTGGCGGGCCCGATGAGCCTCACGGCGCGCCGCATAGGGCGACAAGCGCTGTTCCAGCTCGGGGCCGCCGGCCTCCAAGCGCCTCGCAACCGCAGGGTCGTGCACCCTGACCGACGCCCGACGGGCGGCCGCCGCCGACGACGAGGCGTTGAGCTGCTCGGCGATGGCGTCGTCGCCAAGCTCGAGTGCGGTGGAGATCACCGCAAGCTCGTCCAGACGCTGGACGGCGAACGCCAGCCATTGGCGAACCTCGTCGTCGATGCCCAGGTGGTCGCCGGCCGGGCCCTCGGTCTCGAGGTCCACCGGTAGATGGAGGAGGGAGCACGACGGGGCGATCAGCACCCGATCGGCGCCGAGTGCATCGACGACCCGCCGGGCCAGCGTCAGCTTCTCGACCAGATCGGAGCGCCACACGTTGCGTCCGTCGACCAGGCCGAGCGAGAGCGCCATCGAATCGGGGATCACGCCAAGTACCTCGTCGAGCTGGTCCGGTCCCTCGACCAGATCGAGGTGCAGGCGATCAACGGGCAGCGATGCGGCGAGCGTCAGGTTGTCCCGCAGCGGCCCGAAGTAGCTGGTGAGGACGAGGTGCAGCGACGGAGCCGCCGACCGGAGCGAGTCATAGGCACCGGCGTAGGCGTCCCGAGCCTCGTCATCCAGGTCGGTCGCCAGCATCGGCTCGTCGAGTTGCACCGATTCGGCGCCGGCATCGGCGAGCGCAGCGATCAGCTCCCGGTAGACGGGGAGCACCCGGCCGAGCAGCGTCAGGCCATCGGCCCGCCCATCGTCGGCTCCATACAGCTTGGACAGCAACAGGAACGACACCGGGCCGAGCAACACCGGCCTGGTGTGGACACCCGCCGCCGCGGCCTCGGCGAACTCCGCCAACGGTTTGGGGGCGCTGGCACCGATGAGCGATGTCAGCTCGAAATGCTGGTCCACCGCCAGCTCCGGCACGATGTAGTGGTAGTTGGTATCGAACCACTTGGTCATCTCGAGCGCGGCGATCGGGGTGTCGTCGAGCCGGCCACCACGTGCAGCGGCGAAGTAGCCGGCCAGATCGATGCCGCGTTCGGCCGTGCGGTAGCGCTCCGGCAGGGCGCCAAGCCAGACCGAGGTATCGAGCACGTGGTCGTACAACGAAAAGTCATTGGACGGGATCAACTCGATTCCGGCGTCGCGCTGAAGCGCCCAGTGCCGACGCCGAAGCTCGGCAGCTCCCGCAAGCAGCTCCTCCTGAGTGGCGTCGCCCCGCCAGTGCCGCTCCAAGGCTCGCTTCAGCTCGCGCTGGGCACCCATCCGGGGAAAGCCAAGGTTGGAAGCGAGTCGGGCCATGGTGGGCATCCTTTCTTCGAGCGCTTGATCGATAAAAGCGCGTAGCAGGCACCTTAGGAAGCCAATCCGCGTCCGTACACCCCCAAAACCGCTGGCGGGGTGCTCCCCATCGACACAACCGGCATCACCGAGCCGTCCCGACCCGGTTCGGAGCGGCCACTGGGTGGCGCCCTTGCCCGGATAGGGTCCCGAGGCATGCGCCATGCCCTGTCGGTCGCCCCGTTCGCCGAGCTCGCCGATCCGCAGGCCATGATCGAGGTCGCCCGCTCCGCCGACGATGCCGGGTGGGACGCGCTGTACCTGTGGGATCACGTCCATCGCGATCCCGCCGAGGTCACCGAGCTCGCCGACGTCTGGACCATGCTCGCCGCCGTTGCCACCACCACCGAGCGGATCCGCCTCGGCCCAATGGTGACGCCGCTGTCCCGCCGGCGCCTGTCCGTGCTGATCCGCCAGACCGTCACCCTCGACCACCTCAGCGGTGGGCGCCTGACGATGGGGATCGGGCTCGGCGTCGACCGCGCCGGCGAGCTGACCCGTTTCGGTGAGGTGGTCGACGCCCGCACCCGGGCCGACATCCTCGACGAGTCGGTCGATCTGCTGATCGAAGCCTGGGCTGGGGAGACCGTCACACATCGCGGCGAACACCGGCTGATCGACGGCATCGCCTTCCGCCCTCGCCCGATTCAGCGTCCGGGTATTCCCATCTGGTGCGCTGCGCGGGGCAGCGCGCTTCGCCCGGTTCGTCGAGCCGCCCGCTTTCAGGGCCTGTTCCTCATCGAGGCCGACGCTGAACAGCTCGGCCGGGCGATCGAGGAGGTCGCCTCGGCGAGGGGCTCGCTCGACGGCTTCGACGTGGCGGTGGTGGCTCCGGCGCCCGATGACCCGCAGTCGCACGGCACGAGTGTCCTCGAAGTCCCCGGCGTCACGTGGGCGGTGCACATGTATCCACCCGACGTCGCCTTCGACCGGGCGCTGGCCGCCGCCAAGGCAGGACCCAGGGCCGCCTCGTAACCGCAATCTGCTCGGTGCTGCAGAAACGACTCGGGGGATTCTGCGCATGGTGGTCGTGCACACAACATCCCGGGTCGGATCTGCACCAGCCCATGTGGAGGTTCGGCCGGTCCCTACGTCCGAGCCGGTGCGCTACCGGGGCTGGCAGGTGGGACAGAAGTAGCAGTTGCGCCCCGCCACCTCGGCGATGGCGATGTCGCTGCCGCAACGCCGGCAGTGCTGGCGCTTGTAGACGTAGAGCCGATCGTCGGCTTTCATCCTGCCGGGTGAGCGACCGATCTCGTCCGGTTCGGTGGTGATGATGTTGCCGAGGCGCGTACCGATGCGCATCAACTTGACCGTGTCGTCCCACAGCGAGTCGAAGTCGGCCTCCGACAATTCGTTTGCCGGAACCTCCGGGTGGATCCCCGCCCGAAACAGCAGCTCGGCCCGGTACACGTTGCCGATGCCGGCGATGATCCGCTGGTCCAACAACACGGCGGCCACCGGGCGTTTGGTCGCCAGGAACCGGGTGCGTGCCGCTTCGACGTCGGGATTGCGCCGCAACGGGTCGGCCCCCAACCTGTCGGTGACCGCCCGCTGCTCAGCAGGGGTGATCAGCCGACAGGTCATCGGCCCGGTCAGGTCCCACACGTCTCCTTCGACTACCGAGCCTGTTCCGCCCTCGCCGGGGTCGCCGGGCCCGGTTCCTTCGAGACGAAGCCGGATCGTGTCCCGGGGGTCGGGGCCGGGAGCAGGGCTGAGGCGAAACTTGCCGATCAGCCCCAGATGCACGTGGAGGATCTCGCCGCCCTCCCAGTGCACGAACAGATCCTTGCCCCAGGCCTCGGTTCGGGTCATCCGCTGTCCGTTGAGCAGCGCCGCCGAATCGGCGAAACGCCCCTGGGGTGACGAGACCGCCACCGGGTCGTCGCCCAGACTTCGCCTGACGTGTCGAGCCAACCGGTGGATGATGTGACCTTCGGGCATGCGCGAGAGTCTGGCCCAGATCGTGCGGGGACAAGCGCGTGCACAACAGGGAGTACGGAACCGAGCGTCCCGGACCGTAGAGTTCTCGACCATGCCGATCACCGACGACGCCATCCGGGCCGACCTCGCCCGCCGCATTTACGTCTCCTCGCACCTCACCGGCGAGTTCACGCTTCGCTCCGGCCGCGTGTCGAACGAGTACTTCGACAAGTACCGCTTCGAATCCGACCCGTTGCTGCTCGCCGACGTGGCCGAGGCGATGGCCACGCTGGTGCCCGAGGGCATCGAGGTGTTGGCCGGCCTGGAGATGGGCGGCATCCCGGTGGTCACCGCCCTGGCGCGCGTCACCAGCCTGCCCACCTGCTTCGTGCGCAAGGAGGCCAAGAAGTACGGCACGGCCAAGTTCGCCGAAGGCGCCGACGTGGACGGCAAGCGGGTGTTGATCGTCGAGGACGTGATCACCTCCGGCGGCCAGGTCGTGCTGTCCTCCGCCGACCTGCGGGGCGTCGGTGCTCACATCACCGACGTCGTGTGCGTGATCGACCGCTCCGAGGGCGGCACCGAGGCGCTCACCGCCGAGGGGCTGACGCTGGCCTCGGTGGTCAACCGAGCCGATCTGGAAGCCGCCGCCTGACCCGGGTGCCCACACCTCGCGCCCCCACCCGCAACTGCGCCCGCACCCGCAACTCGGGAGCCCAAACAACCGTCTGAGCGCGCTCCGGGCTCCCCACTTCGCAGGAAGCGCCAACTCGGGAGCCCAAACAACCGTCTGAGCGCGCTCCGGGCTCCCCACTTCGGGATTGGTTTGAGCGGCGGCGGCCTCGCGACGTGTCTGGCTACAGGGCGGCGCCGATGCGTTCGCCATCGACGACCGCAGCGTGGGCCCGGCGGGGTGCGACGGCGTCGCCCACCCGCTGCACGCTGACGCCGGCCTCGAGCAGGTCGAGGTACAGCTCCTCGGCCGGGGCGGGCGGCACGGCCAGGACCAGCCAGTCGACGCTGCGCTCAACCATCGTTCCGGTGGGGTGGTGCTGGAACGACACCGTGCCGTCGTCCCAGCCCATCGGCGCCAGCTCGGTGGTCTGAACGATCCCCTTGGATTCGGCCCGCATCCACCAGGTCTCCAGGTCGAGCGTGATGCCCAGGTCCTGACCGACGACCATGCCAGGCGTCGCCACCTCCACCTGGCAGCCACGATCGGCCAGCAGCTCGGCCACCGACGTGGCGTGGTGGAAGCCCAGCTCATCGAGCACGAGCACCCGTCCCTCGGGGCTGGCGGCGCCGGTGAGCACGTCGACCACGTCGACGATGCGGTGGTCGTCGCCGGGCGCCCAGAACGGGCGGGCCGGGCGGGACCCCGTGGCGACGACCACCGCATCCGGCCGGCGGGCGATGACCGCTGCGGCGTCTAGTTCCACGCCGGTCTCGATCTCGACGCCCAACCGGGTGGCCTCGGCGAACTGGTTGCGCACCAGGTCCCCGAACTCGGCCCGATTCGGCACCGACGCCGCCAGGCGCACCGCTCCCCCGGTCAGCTCGTGCCGCTCGCACAGCGTCACCCGGTGACCGTTGCGCGCCGCAGCGATGGCAGCCTGAAGCCCGGCCGGGCCTCCGCCGGCGACGAGCACCCGCTTGGTCAGCGTGACCGGCTGGGCATCGCCGACACCCTCGGACTCGCGCCCGGTGCGCGGATTCTCGATGCAGCCCAGCCAGCGGTTGAGGCCCATGCGGCCGACGCACTCCTGGTTACACGACAGGCACAGCCGAACCGACTCCACCTTGCCGGCCCGCGACTTGGCGGCGAAGGCGGCGTCGGCGATCTGGCCCCGCACCACGCCCACCAGGTCGCAATGGCCCTCGGTGAGCGCCCGCTCGGCCTGGAGGGGGTCCTTGAAGCGGCCGACGCCCACCACCGGCAGGTCGACCACCTCGCGCAGCGCCGACGGGATGAACGACGCATACCCGGGCGGGATGTGCATCGACGCCTCGATCATGAACAGCGACGCCGTCGCCACCCCGATCGAGGTGTTGAGGTAGTCGACCGCACCGGTGGCCTCCACCATCTTGGCCACCTCGATTGCATCGTCGATCGTGGTGCCGCCCTCGATCAGCTCGTCGCCGCACAGCCGCACGCCCAGTGCCAGGTCGGGGCCGATTGCGGCGCGGACCGCCACGACCAGCTCGAGCAGCAGGCGGGTACGGTTGGCCAGCGATCCTCCGTAGCCGTCGGTGCGGCGGTTGGTCGCCGGCGACAGAAACCCGCGCACGATCGAGCTGTGGCTGCACTGCAGCTCGATCCCGTCGAAACCGCCCTCGGCGCAGTTGGCCGCCACCAGTGCGTACCCGGCGATGATCTCCTCGATCTCGGCCTGGTCGATCGCCTTGGGCACCTCGCGGAACAGCGGGTCGGCCACCGCCGAGGGCGCCCACACTGGCAACCGCGTGTACATCGACGAGGCCTGACCGCCGTTGTGGTTGATTTGGGCAAAGATCGGCGTGCGGTGGGCGTGCACCGCCTCGGTGATCGCCTTGTACCCCGGGATCACATCGCGGTTGAAGCCATGGATCAGCTTCTCGTACGGCCAGTCGGTCGGGTGAGTGGAGTGCTCCTCGGTGATGATCAGCCCGGCCCCGCCCTCCGCACGATCGGCGTAGTAGGCGACGTGCTGGGGCGACGGGCGACCATCGACGGCGTAGTTGGTGAGGTGCGCCGAGAACACCACCCGGTTTCGCACGGTCACCGGCCCGAGCCGAAGGGGCGACCACAGCAAACGTTCGGTCATCGGTTCACCGCTTCGCTCGGGACGCGGGTCATCGCGTCTGAATTCCCAACGTCCGGGTTCACAGCGTCCGGATGCGTCAGGGGTGGGTTCGCAGCTGCCGGGTTCGGCGACCCTGGGTTCGCCGTGCGGACGTTCACTGGTGCCTCAAGGACATGGCCTGCGCCCAGCGTCGACCTTCGAGCACCGCCTGGGCGATCGTGCGGGGGGCGACGCAATCACCGATCCGGGCGACACTGCGATCGACGGCGGCAAAGGCGTCGTCGGGCAGCCGGTGCCCGGCGTCGATCAGGGCGTTGGCGACGATGCGCTCCCGTTCACCCGTGAACTTGTTGTCCACCTCGACGTCCCGCTTGCGCACCTTACGCAGGATACGGCGCCGGTGCATGGTCACCCCCGCTTGGGCCAGGCGGGCGTTGGCCGGGGCCAGATCGCCGGTGCGCGACAGTTCGTTGCCGATGATCTGGTCGCCGGTGATCAGGTGCACGGCCCGCCCCTCCCCGACAAGCAGCTCGGCGATCGACACGGCGATCGGTCCGCCGATCGGGTCCCAGATCGCCACGGGCCCGGGCTCGAGGCCCTCGAGGCGCCCCGCCATCAGCTCGCCGGCCGGGATCACTTCGGCGGTTGACGTGACCTCGTAGCTGCGCTCGCCCGGCTGCGACCCGGTGGCCAGCACGACCCGACCTTCCCCGGCCAGGGCGGCCACCTCGTCGGCGCCCACCCGTCGGCTCAACTCGAAGCCCACCCCCAGCCGACGGCACTCCGACTCCATCCAGTTGACCAGTGCGACCAGCGGTTCCCGGCCGGTCGCCGCCGACCAGTCGGGGACCGCTCCGCCGGCGCGGTCGGCCGCATCGATGACGGTGACCTCGCAGCCGCGCAGTGCCGCCACCCGTGCGGCCTCCAGTCCGGCCGGCCCCGCGCCGATCACGGTCACCTTGGGGGCAGGCGATGGCCGGGTCGAGACGCTCACGAGCTGCCGGGGCGGTTCGACGTCGGTCGTCTCGTGGCCGGAGCGAGGTTCGCCAATGCAGCTGACGATCGGGTTGCGGTTGTCGCGCACCTTGCACAGCTGGTTGCACCTGACGCATGGGCGGATCTGGTCGCTCACACCGGCCGACGCCTTGGCGACCAGGTCGGGGTCGGCGATCTGAGCCCGGGTCATCTCGACCAGGTCGGCCGTGCCGTCGCTCAGCGCGCTGCCCGCCATGCCGACGTCGACAATCGACCCCTGGGCGATCACCGCCACCCGTTCGCCGTGGGCGGCGCTCATTGCGGTGCGCACCGAGGCGCACAGCCCCAGGTTGAAGCCGGCGGGCACGTGGGTGTCCGGCCGGGTGGCGCCGACGGTGTAGATCGACCCCGACACGACGACCAGGTAATCGATCAGCTCGCCCAACTCGGCGGCAAGGGTTGGGGCATCGTCGGGCGTGATGCCCGCCCACGGTGCGTACTCGTCGCAGCTGAGCCGCAGGCCGAGCACACCCTCCGGCCCTTGCGTGGCCCGGATGGCGCCCAGCACGTCGCGCGCGAAGCGGGTGCGGTCGGCCCACTCGTCGCCCCGCTGGTTGGTCAAGCCGGAGAGGAACTGGCGCACCAGCGAGTGCTGTCCGGCATTGACCTCGACACCGTCGAGGCCGGCGGCCCGGGCGTCGGCGGCCGCCGAGCCAAACCCGGCGACGACCGCCTCGATGTCGGCGGCCTCCATCTGCTTGGGCACCTCGCGGGTGTCCACCTCGGGCACCCGGGACGGGGCCCACAGCTCGCGTTGGCTCCAGTGCGAGGTGCCCTGTCCTCCGGAATGCCCGAGCGCAGCCAACACCAGTGCACCGTGGGGACGGCAGGCGTCCGCGACGGCCGACCACCCAGGACCGCACTCCGACGCCAGCGGTGACCGTTCGTAGGGCCAGTCGCTCGGGTGGACAGAGGCCTCCTCGACGACAATCGTTCCTGCCCCGCCCTCGGCTCGTCGTGCGTAGTAGGCGACGTGACGCTCCGAGATCGTGCGGTTGCGACCAAGGTTGGTCTCGTGGGGACCGAACAGGACCCGGTTCGGGGCCGTACGAGGTCCGAGTTCGATCGGGTCGAGGAGGGTCACGCCCCCCATGATCGCCCTTGTTCGCTTCCCGTGGCGAACGCCCGGGCCCACAGGGCGACTAGCTGCTTGTGATGGCAGGGTCGTCTACGGGCCGATGCACACATCCGTGTTACCACGTCCGGACCAAGGCCGGTCGTGCCGGGGGCTTTCGCTTGCGGGCCAGGAGCAGGCCGTCACCGACGTTCACGATCGTGACGTCGACCCGCTCGTCGGCGGCGGCATAGTCGTTGTAGGCCCGGATGGCCCGCGTGTTTCCGTCGTCGGCGCTGGGATCGACCACCCGGCCCGACCACAGCACGTTGTCAACCACGAGCAGCCCCCCGGCGCGGAGGCGGGGCACGATCATGTCGTGGTAACCGATGTAGCCGCCCTTGTCGGCGTCGATGAAGGCCAGGTCGATCGGCTCGTCGGGCAGGTCGCCGAGGGTCGTCGCCGCCGGGCCCAGCCTCAGCTCGATGCGATCGTTCAGGCCTGCAAGCCGCCAGCCCTCCCGGGCGACGGCGGTCCACTCCTCGCTGCGGTCGTGGCACAGCACCCGGCCGCCATCGGCGAGGCCCTCGGCCAGGCACAGCGCCGACAGGCCGGTGAACGTGCCCACCTCGACGATCAGCCTGGCGTCGAGCGTCTGGGCCAGCATCGTGAGCAGCGGCCCCTGCTCGGGTGCGATCTGCATGCCCGAAACGTCAGCCAGCGCCTCGTGGGTGCGCTCGATCATCCACGCCTTGGCGGCGGCCAGCGCGTCGGTCTCCGAAGCGAGGGCTGAGTGGTCCATCACATAGCTGCGCAACTCGTCGGTGAACTCGAACCCCTTGCCGGCCATGACAACCTCCAGTCGTGCCATCAGCCTGCCACGGCGGCCGCACCTCGCCCTCGACGCATACGGCACGACGCGGAGCTGCTCCTCGTCGATTTCACGCTTTGCAATGATCGGGGGTTGGCGGCCGAGCTGCAATCGTCCCAACTTTCGAACGCCGACTTGGGTGGACTTTGTGCCGGGGGGTGACGCAAAGTCCACCCAAGATACGGATCAGGCCGCTTTGGGACGATGACGGACCAGGGGGTGACCACTAATCATCCCAAAGGTCCGGCGTTGTCGACCCGGCGTTGAGTTCAGGCCGGTGAATCCGGCCGGGGCTACCCGCTGACCCCGGGGGCTACCCCCAATGCCGTTAACTTACGAGTGTGAGGATGATTTCGGGTAGGTGGGCTGGTTGT